>NZ_JBCOCI010000006.1:84558-126864 GCF_040929485.1 Phocaeicola sp. RTP21198st1_B8_RTP21198_201120
GTTTGCTCTGGTATTCGGTAGCCACGGGAATAATGTGATTCATAGCTAGGTCACCGAGAACACGAGCCTCGATCTGGATTTTTTTTGTGTACATTTCCCACTTCACTTCGTTGCGGGCTTCCAGTTCTTTGCGCGTCATGACGCCTGTTGCTTCGAACATGGCGATGCTTTCGGGTTTCAGGTAATTGTCGAATATCAGCGGACAACTGGTTTCGCAGTCCAGACCGCGTTTGGCAGCCTCAGCTTTCCATTCGTCTGAATAACCGTTGCCATCGAACCGGATAGGTTTGCATTCCTTGATGTATTGGCGGATGATTTCCACGATGGCGGAGATTTTTGGCTCTCCCTTTTCAATCAATGCATCCACATCCTTTTTGAATCTTGTCAACTGGTGCGCCACCGCCGTGTTCAGTGCAATCATGGCACTGGCACAGTTGGCTTCCGAACCTACGGCACGGAATTCAAAGCGATTGCCTGTAAAGGCGAAAGGAGAGGTGCGGTTGCGGTCAGTGTTATCAATCAGCAATTCGGGAATCTGAGGGATATCCAGCTTCATTCCCTGTTTGCCAGCCAGCGAAATAAGGTCATCATTTGCACTTTCTTCCATGTGATCCAGCACTTGTGTCAGCTGTTTGCCCAAAAAAGAAGAGATGATGGCGGGAGGTGCCTCGTTGGCTCCCAGACGATGTGCATTGGTGGCACTCATGATGGAGGCCTTCAGCAATCCGTTATGGTGGTAAACTGCCATCAGGGTATTGACGACAAAAGTAATGAAACGCAGGTTGTCTTCGGCTGTCTTTCCGGGAGCCATCAGCAGGATACCGGTATCTGTACCTAATGACCAGTTGTTGTGCTTGCCTGATCCGTTAACTCCCTTGAATGGCTTTTCGTGTAGCAGCAGACGGAAACCATGATTACGGGCTACTTTGCGCATCAGTGACATGATGAGCATATTGTGATCTACGGCCAGATTACATTCTTCGAAAATGGGAGCCAGTTCGAATTGGTTGGGAGCCACTTCGTTGTGGCGGGTCTTTACGGGGATGCCCAGTTCCAATGCTTGGATTTCCAGGTCTTTCATGAAAGCTGCCACACGGGTAGGGATGGCCCCGAAGTAATGGTCTTCCAACTGTTGGTTTTTGCTGGCTTCGTGTCCCATCAGGGTACGTCCGGTCAGTAATAGGTCGGGGCGTGCGGCGTACAGGCCTTCGTCTACTAGAAAGTATTCTTGTTCCCATCCTAAATAGGCCATTACTTTCTTTACTTCGGGATTAAAATAATGGCAGACATCAACTGCTGCTTTATTTACAGCACTTAACGCTTTCAACAGAGGGGCCTTGTAGTCGAGGGACTCGCCGGTGTAGGCGATAAATACGGTGGGGATGCACAGGGTGTCGTCTACTACGAATACGGGGGAGGAGGGGTCCCATGCACTGTAGCCACGTGCCTCGAAGGTATTGCGGATACCGCCATTAGGGAAACTGGAAGCATCGGGTTCCTGCTGTACAAGTAGTTTGCCGGAGAATTCTTCCATCATTCCGCCCTTGCCGTCGTGTTCTACAAACGCGTCATGTTTTTCGGCGGTTCCTTCGGTCAGCGGCTGGAACCAGTGGGTATAGTGGGTTACTCCCAGTTCGGTTGCCCAGCGTTTCATGCCTGCGGCTACTTCGTCGGCGATGCTGCGGTCCAAAGGAGCGCCATTGTCCATAGCATCTGTCAGTTTGGCATAGACATTGCTAGGCAGGTATTTGAACATTTTTTCACGGTTGAATACATACTTGGCAAAGTATTCACCGGGCCTTTGGGCAGGTGTTTCTACTGTTGCTGCTTTCTTCTTGAAAGCTGTTTCAACTACTCGGAATCTTAATTTTGACATAATACCTAAATTTGTTTAGTTGTTAATTTATTTAGAGTGAATGATTTTCTCTTTATTATTTTGATTCAAAATGACTTTTAGTTGTATGCAGATTCGCCATGTTCATAAATGTCGAGCCCTTCTTCTTCAATTCTGTTCGGGACGCGCAAACCATGAATCTTGTCCAATCCTTTGAAGATGAGGTATCCCATACCTGCTGCCCAGCAACCTACTACTGTTGTACCGAACAGTTGTGCTAGCAGGAAGTTGTAACCACCACCATAGAGCAGTCCTTCTTCGGTGGCGAAAAGTCCGGTAAGAATGGTACCGAGGCAACCACAAACACCATGTACAGAGGAGGCTCCGACCGGATCGTCTATTTTCAATATGTGGTCAATGAAGTCTACCGAGAAAATCATGACGATGCCGCAGATGGCACCGATCATGACTGCTCCGAAGGGGGAAACGAGATCACATCCGGCGGTGACTCCGACCAGTCCTGCCAATACACCGTTTAATGTTAATGACAAAGAAGGTTTTCCATATTTTATCCAGCTTGCTGTCAAAGCGAAGAAGCCACCGGCGCATGCTGCCAGGTTAGTGGTCAGGAATACGTGAGAGATAACTGTCTGATCAGTACCGGTAGCTGCTGCCAGTTGAGAACCCGGATTAAAACCAAACCAACCGAACCAAAGAATGAATACACCCAGGCAAGCCAATGTCAAGCTATGTCCCGGGATAGCCTTAGACCTGCCATCTTTACCATATTTACCGATACGCGGTCCTAGAACGGCAGCACCTACCAGGGCAATCCACCCGCCTACTGAGTGAACGACAGTGGAACCGGCGAAGTCATGGAAGGTGGTTCCGAATATGTTTGTCATAAAAGAATTTTCTTCACCATTCATCAGCCATCCGCCACCCCACGTCCAGTGTCCTGATACCGGATAAATCAGTACGCTGATGAAGATGGTGTATACCAAGTACATGGAGAATTTAGTACGTTCTGCCATAGCTCCTGATACGATGGTTGCTGCAGTGGCACAGAATACGGTTTGGAAGATCAGAAACCCTTCAATGGGTAGTCCGTTGTCAATGACTTTGTCCATTATGTCAAGGTTGAAAAAATGTGGCGTGCCTACGAAACCTCCCACACCGAACATCAATCCGAAACCGATGAACCAGAAGAGGATGGAGCCGAACATAAAGTCAATCAGATTCTTCATCAGTACGTTGGCGGTATTCTTGGTGCGGATAAATCCAGCTTCCACCAAAGCGAATCCCGGTTGCATGAAGAATACCAGCATGGCTGCCAGCAGCATCCATACAGTATTCAGACCGGTTACAATTTCATTGATGGCTTCTGTGTCCGTGCTCCTGACAGGAGTTTCCGATAGTGCGTCTTGTGCCCAAAGGCTGGCTGGGAACAGAAATAAAAGTATAAAGAGTCTTTTCAGGTATAGTTTTTCCATACCTTTTCTATTAGTTGTATCCATAATTTTTTCGCTTAAGTTGTAGTATGATTTTTACTTTGTAGAGTAGTTTTGACCGGGGTGTGTAATGAGTTATTTCTCTTGTTCTGCATTGTACAAGGCAATATCTCCACGTTCTCCTGTACGGATGCGGATGGCATCTTCAACGGGTATGACGAAGATACGTCCGTCACCGATCTCGCCGGTATGAGCAGCCTTGAGAATGGCATGAATGGTTTTGTCCACATTCTTTTCGCGGACTACAATGGAAACCAGGATTCTCTCAATGGAACTGGTGTCATAAACCACTCCACGGTAAATGCGTCCTTGACGTGTTTTGCCAATGCCTCTTACATCGTAATAGGAAAACCATTCGATTTCGGCTTCGAGCAACGCTTCTTTTACGTCCTCGAATTTGGTCTTACGGATAATAGCTTCAATTTTTTTCATTGTTGTATTTGTATTTTGTATATAATGTAATCTTTTTACCTTCTAAAAAACTGATACCTTGTTGTTATCCTTGTATTTATGCTCTTTATGATTAAAAACTTAGCCCGAAAACGAAATAAGCCCCTTCAGTGCGTGGGTTTACGGTGACTTTTGCAAAAGCTGGAACGGAAAATGAATCGGTGATTCTTATCTCCTTGGCGGCTCCCAGGCTGATGTCGCATACGGCGAAACCGTTGGAACCGTTGCATACAGGGTCTTCGGAATAGTTGTAAAAGTCTGTGGCCCACGGAGTCGCTCCTATTTCCGCTGTCCATTCCAGTCCTGCCAGTGTGAAAGGTACGGTAGCCGAGATGTAGGAAGAATAGGCTCTGTCTCCTTCGTTATTCACTCCGTCGGTTCCGGCGAAATTGGTATACCAGTTCAAGGCCAGCGGTCCGAAGTCATAACCTATCTGTGCCTCGAAGGTATGGTTGGTATTGTGTGAGCCGTAATGGAAATACCCCGGTCCTCCATTGAACCAGTAATCTGTGACGGAGATACTGAACCCTCCTGTGGTGTAGCCTAATGTGAGGTCAATCTCTTTTGTATCTTCTTTTTCGATACCTGTTGTTCCCCATGCAGACAATGAGAACCCTTTGTAAGAAACTGACAACGTGGGTTGGATACTGACACCCCCCAAATCCTGGCCACGCCAGATGTATCCGCTTACAAAGTCGGCTCCTACGCTGGCTTCTACTTTGTCCTGCGCCATGCCCATTGCCGGAACAGCTATTGCCAAGGCCGACAGAAATGTTGTTTTTCTAAAACTCTTTTTCATTGCTTTTTACCTTTTAAATTCATAATAGTGAGTTTGTTATATCTCGTATGTATTTGTTTTTCTTGTAATGGTTTGTGCTTGTTATGTGATAAATGTTGTTTATAATATCCATCGCCTGATTCGTTTCATTGCCTCTTCACAGTCCGCGCGTTCGCCGAAGGCGGTCAGCCGTATGTAACCTTCTCCACTGGGACCGAATCCTACTCCGGGAGTACCTACCACATTGGCTTCGTACAGCATTTGTTCAAAGAACTTCCACGAGCTGATTCCTCGGGGAGCCTTCACCCATAAATAAGGTGCGTTCTCACCGCCGAATACTTTTAGTCCGGTGCTTTCCAGTCCTTCTTTCATGATGCGGGCGTTGGTCATATAATAGTGGATGGTGGCTTTTATCTGTTCCTTTCCTTCAGGGCTGTAAATGGCCTCCGCACCGCGCTGGGTAATGTACGAGGTTCCGTTGAACTTAGTGCATTGGCGACGGTTCCACAACCGGTTCAGCGGGATGCGTTTTCCTTCCAATGTGGCGGCGGTCAGCTCCTTGGGTACTACGGTGTAGCCGCAACGCACTCCGGTAAAGCCGGCGGTTTTGGAGAAGCTGCGGAACTCTATGGCTACCTTTTTGGCTCCTTTTATCTCGTAAATGGAGTGGGGGATGTCGGGGTCTTGAATGTAGGCTTCGTAGGCTGCGTCATAAAGAATCAATGTGTCGTTCTCCAGTGCGTAATTCACCCATTTCTTCAATTCTGCTTTACTGATAACCGTACCGGTGGGGTTGTTGGGGTAACATAGATATAAAATGTCTATTCTGCGGTCGGGGATAGCGGGAATGAAATTGTTTTCACTCAGGCAGGGCAGATAGACCACGTTGCTCCATCTTCCGTTTTCCAGCACTCCTGCTCGTCCGCACATGACGTTAGAGTCGATATATACCGGATAAATAGGGTCTGTCACACCGATGCTGTTATCGTGGCGGAGGATGTCCCCTATATTTCCCGTATCGCTTTTGGCGCCGTCACTGACGAATATCTCGCCGGATTCCAAATGTACTCCGCGTGAGGCATAATCGTTTTTCAAGATGGCGTCGATTAGAAAATCATATCCTTGCTCGGGACCGTATCCACGGAAGGTTTCTTTGCTTGCCAGTTCGTCCACTGCTTTGTGCATGGCTTCTATGGATGCTTGGGGCAATGGTTGTGTCACGTCTCCGATGCCCAGACGGATGAGGTCTTTTTGGGGATGGGAAACTTTGAATGCATTTACTTTCTTGGCAATGTCCGAAAACAGGTAATTGTTGGGCAGTTTTAAAAAATGTTCGTTTACTAATGCCATAATTGCTGTTGTTTTATAGTTTGTCTTTACTGATTTCTTATTCCTGTTAAATTTCTATCTCACCATCGAAAACTTTTACTGCGGGACCTGTCATGTACACATGTCCGTCTGTTTCGTTCCAATGGACTTGTAAATCACCACCATCCATCCTTACCCGTGATTTTCTTCCGGCCTTGTGGTTCAGGTATGCGGCTACGGCAGTGGCACAAGCTCCTGTTCCGCATGCCATGGTGATGCCCGAGCCTCTTTCCCAGACTCTCATCCTTAAGGAACCGTCCGGCAATACTTCAACGAATTCTACATTTGTTCGTTCGGGAAAAAGCGGATGATTCTCCAGTTTCGGACCTATTGCCGGCAAATTTACATTTTTTATATCATCTATGAAAATTACTAAATGTGGATTTCCCATACAAACAAATGTTCCTTTGTATTCTTTTCCATCTACTGTGATTGTTTTTGCCAACATTTTGCCGTCCGGGGTATTTATTTGTCTGGAGTTGGTAAGCAGGGGAAGATCCATGTCTACTGTTACTTCTTCTACCAGCCCGTTCTCCGTATGCAGTTTTAGGATCTTGATTCCTGAGAGCGTTTCCAGCGTGATGACTTCCTTTTGAGTCAATTTGTTGTCATATACATACTTTCCTATACATCTGGAGGCGTTGCCACACATCATAGCTTCAGAACCATCTGCATTGAATATGCGCATACTGAAATCCGCTTTGGTTGATTTTCCAATCAATACCAGCCCGTCGGAACCGATCCCCGTGTGACAAGAACTCCATTTGATGGAAGTTCTCACGGGGTCTGCTATGGGGTGTCTCAGGGTGTTTACGTATATATAGTCATTACCTGCTCCCTGCATCTTCGTGAACTTGATTGTTGTTGCCATTTTGTCTATAACTTCTTCTGTTATTATTTCCTTTTGTCTTATTTTGGTGCAAATATATATCTTTTTGATGTTTTATAAACAATGGTGCTATCTATATTCTTATTTATTTTTATTCTAATGATAAATAGAAAGCTATTTTAGGTGTTTTTCTTTCAAACTGAAATAAAAGTCTAGTTATATTCTTTTTAATTGTAATTCATTAAGTCTGTACTCTGTTATGGAACATATAGTTTAGGTAATATTTTGTTGGTTATTCAGTGTTGTATAATCGGTATCGTATATAATTAAGGTGGATGATCGATGTAACAAAATGATAATATATTATCGTATTGCTATATTATTTTGTTACCTTTGCATCCTGTTGGGTAAAAAAGAGATTTGTAATGCAGAATATTATTGCGATAGAAAATGGTGTGACCCGCCATCCGCTGTACCGGATGAAGGAACCGGTGAATATGACACTTGCCGCCGGAGAACATATAGCTGTTGTGGGAAGAAACGGGGCAGGAAAAAGTATATTGGTAGATACGATTACAGGTCGGTGGCCGTTGTTGATGAACGAAGTGAAATATGATTTCTCTCCCTCTCCTTCGAAGATGGCATACGAGAATATAAAGTATATTGCTTTCCGTGATTCATACGGAGATGCCGATGGAAATTACTATTATCAGCAACGGTGGAATGCTCATGATTTGGATGAAACTCCACTGGTACGTGATTTGTTGCCCGAAGCGACCGATTCAGGCCTGGAAAAGGCTTTGTATGAACTGTTTGGCATGGAGAGGATGCTGGATAAACATATCATTCTGCTTTCCAGTGGTGAGTTACGTAAGTTTCAACTGACAAAGACTTTGCTGAGTAATCCGCGTGTACTGATTATGGATAATCCCTTTATCGGACTGGATGCGAAGACGAGGGACCTGCTTCATACATTGTTGGGTGAACTGACTAAAGTAACCCATTTGCAGGTAATCCTTATCTTGTCTAAGTCCGATGATATTCCTGCTTTTATCACTCATGTTATTCCTGTGGAAGACAGGGTGTGTGGTAAAAAGATGACTTTGCAGGAATATTTGGCGGTCCGTAAGTCGATACCGGAACGGATGCTTTCCGAAGAAAAGGAGGCACGGATTCTGAATTTGCCTTACGGCGGTGATTTGTATCACACCGAGCACGTAGTCGATTTGAACAAGGTAAGCATCCGTTATGGCGAGCGTACCATTTTGAAAGATTTGGACTGGACAGTGAAATGTGGCGAGAAATGGGCTTTGAGTGGAGAGAACGGTTCAGGAAAGTCTACGTTGCTGAGTCTGGTCTGTGCAGATAATCCGCAGAGTTATGCTTGTGATATTACCTTGTTCGGCAGAAAACGCGGTTCCGGAGAAAGTATTTGGGAGATAAAGAAGCATATAGGATATGTCAGTCCTGAGATGCATCGCGCTTATCTGAAGAACCTTCCTGCCATAGATATTGTGGCAAGCGGGCTACATGATTCTGTGGGGTTGTACAAACGTCCGCGTCCCGAGCAGATGGCGGCTTGTGAATGGTGGATGGATATTTTTGGTATTGCAAATTTGAAAGACCGGAATTTCTTGCAGTTGTCCAGTGGCGAGCAGCGTCTGGTGTTGTTGGCTCGTGCTTTTGTGAAGGATCCTGAGTTGCTTATTTTGGACGAGCCTTTGCATGGGTTGGACTTGTACAACCGCCGGTTGGTGAAAGATGTGATAGAAACTTTCTGCCGTCGTAAGGACAAGACCATGATTATGGTGACACATTATCAGGAAGAGTTGCCCGCATGTATAACTAACTCTCTTTTCTTGAAGCGGAATTAAAAGTTCTTTTTCAAAAGGTACGTTCCGGGCAGACGGAAGACGACAGGTTAAACGATAGTGCCCTGTCGCTTTCCGGACAAGCCGGGGTGTTGGACTGAGTACAAATAATTCTACTGTTCGTTTCATAAATATAGCATTGAAATTTTTTAAAGAAAACGAATCATGGAAAACACATTAAAAAAGCCTATGACAGGCATTATTCCTCCTTTAGTGACTCCGTTACTGGATAATGACAAACTGGATATTGACGGTTTGGAAAGATTGATAGAACGACTGATAAAAGGAGGAGTGCACGGATTATTTATACTGGGTACCACTGGAGAGGCGCAGAGCATCAGTTACCGGCTCCGCCATGAAATGATAAAGGAAACTTGCCGTATCAATGCCGGAAGACTTCCGGTTCTGGTTTGTATTTCCGATACATCAATTGTAGAAAGTATTCATCTGGCACATGTGGGGGCCGAGTGTGGTGCTTCAGCCGTAGTTTCCGCTCCCCCTTACTATTTTGCTCCGGGGCAGCCTGAACTGGCCGAATTTTATGAAGACCTTATCCCTCAGTTGCCGTTGCCTATCTTCTTATATAATATGCCGTCGCATACAAAAGTGAATTTTGCTCCGGCTACGATACAGTGCATTGCCCGTAACCCTCAGGTAGTGGGATTCAAGGATAGTTCGGCCAATGCCGTTTATTTCCAGTCCGTGATGTATGCCATGAAGGACCGACCGGATTTTGCCATGCTGGTGGGACCGGAGGAAATTACGGCCGAGTGTGTGTTACTGGGTGGACACGGAGGCATCAATGGAGGTGCCAATATGTTTCCGGAATTGTATGTAGACCTGTATAATGCCGCCTTGGCACGTGACATGGAAACGGTGAGCCGTCTTCAACCCCTGGTGATGCAGATAAGCAGCAGTATTTATACTGTGGGCCAGCATGGTTCCAGTTATCTGAAGGGATTGAAATGCGCGTTGTCTTTATTGGGCGTTTGTGATGATTTTGTTGCGGCTCCTTTCCATCGCTTCAATGCTCCGGAACGCGAGAAGATACGCAAGGCGTTGGAGGCACTCCCTTTTTGTCCGGAGTTGAAACCTTAAATGCTCGGTCTGTATGCATATCATTGATATAATCGTCTTTTTGCTGTTTACCGGCGGAGTCGTGGCCTTCGGTTGTTCTTTCTTTAAGAAGAAAGGTACTTCCGAGGAGTTCACTTCTGCCGGCAGAAGCTTGCCCGGCTGGGTGGTGGGGATGTCCATCTTTGCCACGTATGTCAGCAGTATCAGTTATTTGGGATATCCGGGAAAGGCTTTTTCGGGAGATTGGAATGCGTTTGTATTCAGCCTGTCTATCCCTATAGCTTCTTATTTTGCGGCTCGTTACTTCGTGCCTTTTTACCGAAGCCAGGACAGTATATCGGCTTATAGTTTCCTGGAAAACCGCTTCGGCCCTTGGGCCCGTATATATGCCTCGTCCTGTTATCTGCTTACCCAGATTGCACGTACAGGCTCTATTCTGTATTTGTTGGCATTGCCCATGAATGTATTGCTGGGATGGAATATCCAGACCATCATTATTGTGACCAGTGTGGCTATTGTACTTTATTCCATGCTGGGCGGCATGAAAGCTGTCATTTGGACAGAGGCCATACAGGGGATTATTCTGATTGGCGGTGCGCTGGTATGTATGTTTATCTTGCTTTTTGACATGCCCGAAGGTCCGGCACAGACTTTCTCCATCGCTATGGAAGATGGAAAATTCAGCTTGGGAAGTTTTGGAAGCAGTTTAAGTGAGTCCACTTTTTGGGTGTGCCTGATTTATGGCGTATTTACCAATTTGCAGAACTATGGTATAGACCAGAGTTATGTGCAACGTTATCATACGGCGAAGAATGAGAAGGAGGCTAAGTTCTCGGCCTTGTTCGGAGGATATTTGTTTATTCCCGTTTCGGCTGTCTTCTTTATGATAGGGACCGGGCTGTATGCGTTCTATAAAGTGCATCCGGGGGTCTTGCCCGACGGAGTGGGGGCGGATTATGTCTTTCCGTTCTTTATAGTCAATGAGTTGCCGGTGGGGTTGACAGGCCTGCTGATTGCTTCTATCTTTGCCGCAGGTATGAGTACCATTGCGACCAGTGTCACTAGTTCGTCTACCATCATTCTGACGGATTATTATCAGCGTTTCCGCAAACATGCCGGAAACAGGGAACGGATGTTGGTGCTGAAACTCTCTAGTGTGGGAGTAGGAGTGGCAGGAATTCTGGTGGCCTTTGCCTTTATGAGTGTGCAAAGTGCGCTGGATGCTTGGTGGGCGTTGGCGTCTATTTTCAGCGGAGGCATGTTGGGACTGTTTCTATTGGGGTATATTTCGAGGAAGGCACGTAATTTTGATGCGGTACTGGGAGTCGTTTGTGGGGTAATTCTGGTTTGTTGGATTGTGATATCCCCTTTTGTACATGCCAATCTGGCTATCGTATTCGGAACGTTGCTGATATTTTTGGTGGGATTCCTGAGTGCTAATTTGTTTAATAAGAGAAGGTGTAAGTAGAATAACTTAATTTTATGCATTAGGCGTGTCAAAACCAAAATGACTGCTCCTAATGGTTACAGATAGTAATTATAACACTTAAAAGGGTCGTATCAAGCTCTGTATTGAGTAATGATACGACCCTTTCTTAGTCTTTTAGGATGCTCAAATCTCAGATTATAAGTTCATATTTCCAAAAACTGAATTTGGACACATCCACTTTTATGTATTTGTCGGTTACAATCTGTAATCTTTAGAATGTTCATCTTGTTTTTGATTCATTCTCCGGTTTTTTGATTGTTTTATCGTCCTTCTTATCAGATAAATCTTTGCAACTCATTGACCCTGTTTAATGCGGCATTGAAATCTTCCACCAGTTCTTTCATCACTTCATCCACCGTCTGTAATTTATGTATGCAGGATGCGACTTGTCCTATTTCCAGTTCCCCTTCGAATAAATCTCCTTCAAAGATTCCCTTTTTTGCACGTCCTTTTCCTAACAAAGTGCGTAGTTCATCCGTTGTCGCGCCACGGCTTTCCGCTTCTTCCACTTGTTTGAAGAAATCATTTTTGACCAGCCGGACGGGAGAGAGCTGTTTCAATGTCAGTTGGGTATCTCCTTCGTTCAGTCGCAGGCATCGGTCTTTGAATGTGAAATGAGCGGAACTCTCTTCGGTTAATGCGAAGCGCGTGCCTATCTGCACTCCGTCGGCCCCCAATGCCATAGCGGCTAGTATACTTTCTCCCGATCCGATACCTCCGGCAGCCATCAACGGCACAGTGGTAATCTGTCTGACGGCTGGAATAAGACATAGGGTGGTCGTTTCCTCCCGTCCGTTATGTCCTCCTGCTTCGAATCCTTCGGCTACGATGGCGTCTACGCCTGCTTCTTCGCATTTGGCGGCAAACTTGGTGCTTGCCACTACATGGGCCACAATGATGCCGTGCTCATGCAGGTGTTCTGTCCAAGTCTTTGGATTTCCGGCAGAGGTGAAGACGATTCTCACACCCTCTTCTATTACCATATTGATAAGGATGTCTATTTCGGGATACATCAGCGGAATGTTTACTCCGAAAGGCTTGTCTGTCGCCGCTTTGCATTTCCGTATGTGCTCGCGCAAGGTTTCGGGATGCATGGAGCCTGCTCCTATCAGTCCCAGCCCTCCGGCATTACTTACTGCGGAGGCCAGTCTCCAACCGCTACACCATACCATTCCTCCCTGTATGATGGGATACTTTATTCCAAAAAGGTTGCAAATTCTGTTCATATATAATAATTTAATAATTTGCACATTATTCATTATACAAAACAACTAACTTTTATTGAATGTTTTAGGGGGAAAGTAGTGAAAAAAGGAAAAATTCTTAGAAATTTTAAGGTTTGTAGAACAGAAATGGTCTATCTTTGTTCTCGGAATTAAAATTGTATATTTATAAACGGATAAAAACCATGTTATTGCAATTGCTATTTGTACTTGTCGCTATTATTGTAGGTGCCCGTTTGGGAGGTATCGGATTGGGAGTGATGGGAGGTGTAGGCCTTGCCATATTGACTTTTGTCTTCGGACTTCAGCCTACCGCTCCCCCTATTGATGTGATGTTGATGATTGTCGCCGTTATCTCTGCCGCCTCTTGTATGCAGGCTGCCGGCGGACTGGACTATATGGTGAAGTTGGCGGAACGGCTGTTGCGCCGTAACCCTTCGCAGGTGACTATCCTGAGCCCGTTGGTTACTTATCTGTTTACTTTTGTCGCAGGTACAGGGCATGTGGCCTACTCTGTGCTTCCTGTCATAGCCGAGGTAGCTACGGAAACTAAAATTCGTCCTGAGCGTCCTTTAGGCATTGCCGTTATCGCCTCGCAACAGGCTATTACCGCCAGCCCTATCTCTGCCGCTACCGTAGCGTTGCTGGGCCTGCTGACAGGATTTGACATTACTTTGTTTGATATTCTGAAGATTACCATTCCTGCTACATTAATCGGTGTGCTGGTCGGTGCTTTCCTTTCAAAAAAGGTCGGCAAGGAGTTGTTGGAAGATCCTGAATACCTGCGCCGTCTGGAAGCCGGAATGATTGATACAAAACATGTGGAACTGAACGATGTGAAGAATATGTTTCACGCCCGTATCTCGGTGATTATCTTTATTGCCGCCACACTGCTGATTGTATTATTCGGCTCTATCCCTGCTATGCGTCCTGTGTTCAACGGTGCGGCTTTGGATATGCCTTCTATTATTGAGATCTTGATGTTGTGTGCGGCAGCTATTATTCTTATCATTTCACGTACGGATGGAATCAAGGCTACACAAGGCAGCGTGTTTCCTGCCGGAATGCAGGCGGTAATCGCTATTTTTGGTATTGCATGGATGGGGGATACGTTCATCAATGGAAACATTACGGAACTGACAGGTTCTATTGAAGGGATTGTGCGTCAAATGCCCTGGCTGTTCGGTCTGGCATTGTTTGTCATGTCTATTTTACTTTATAGCCAGGCTGCTACGGTGCGTGCTATTGTACCGTTAGGAATAGCACTGGGTATTTCTCCGATGATGCTGATTGCTTTGTTCCCTGCCGTCAACGGATATTTCTTTATCCCTAATTATCCTACGGTGGTGGCAGCCATCAACTTTGACCGTACAGGAACAACGGGTATTGGAAAATGGATTCTGAACCATTCGTTTATGATGCCCGGAATGGTGGCTACCCTTGTTTCTATTGTGGTAGGCCTGCTGCTGATACAGGTATTCTAGAAAGGAAAGGGATAGGTGCGGTCAGGCTTGAAGATGAGTAATCTTTCATCTGTAACATGAGTAATCTTCTGCCTGTAACATTTATAATGATTCGATGTGCACATATATATCATCGGCGCATCTTCTTCCTCTGTGTGTGAACAAAATTTCCAAATAATTATTATAGTAATAAAACCTAAACTTGAAAAGATTATGAACGGATTAAGAAAACTCAGCCTTATGGCGGCAATGCTGGTATGTACCACATTGGCTGCTGTCGCCCAAAAGCCTAATATCCATATATTGGCTACAGGAGGGACTATTGCCGGAACAGGCGCTTCGGCTACTAAAACAAATTATACTGCCGGACAGGTGGCTATCAGCACATTGCTGGAAGCGGTTCCCGAAGTGAACAAAATAGCCAATGTGACCGGGGAACAGATTGTAAAAATCGGCTCTCAGGACATGAATGATGCCGTATGGCTGACGTTGGCCAAGCGTATCAACGAGCTTTTCAGCCGTGGAGATGTGGACGGTATCGTGATTACCCACGGGACTGACACGATGGAAGAAACCGCCTTTTTCCTGAACTTGACTGTGAAGAGTGACAAGCCTGTTGTATTGGTAGGAGCCATGCGCCCCTCTACGGCCATGAGTGCGGACGGACCGCTGAACTTGTATAATGCAGTAGTCACTGCCGCCGCCAGGGAATCACGGGGAAAAGGTGTCGTAATTGCTATGAATGGTTTGATTTTGGGAGCTCACGGAGCCATGAAGACCAATACGGTGGATGTACAGACTTTCCAGTCCCCTAACTCCGGTGCGTTGGGATATGTATTGAATGGTAAGGTTTTCTATAATATGGAATCTTTGAAACGCCATACCACCGGTTCCGATTTTGATGTAACCCACCTTGACAAGTTGCCGAAAGTAGGTATCGTTTACAGTTATTCCAATGTAGAAGCTGATATCATGACTCCTTTCTTGAATAATGGGTATCAGGGTATTGTTCATGCCGGTGTGGGGAATGGCAACATTCATCAGAATTTGTTTCCGATGTTGGAAAAGGCCCGTCAACAAGGTATTTTGGTAGTGCGTTCCAGCCGTGTTCCTACCGGACCGACTACCTTGGATGCTGAGGTGGATGATAATAAATACCAATTTGTGGCCTCACAGGAGTTGAACCCTCAGAAGGCACGTGTGTTGTTGATGCTGGCGTTGACTAAGACAAAAGACTGGAAGAAAATTCAGGAATACTTCAACGTATACTAGTCCATCCGGCACTTTTTCTTTTTATCTCTTTTTCTTTTGTGCGCATAAAAGAAAAAGAGAATACATTACAACCTAAAACTTTGACTTATGAAAAGAATAATGTTAGTATGCCTGACAGCCCTTGCTGTCTCAGGCACTTACCCTTTATATGCCCAATCTTCCGGAAGTGATTTCATGGCCGGTGACAAAAGCCTGTTTGAAGAAGTCACCGGTATCAAGAAGAAAACGGACAAGTTCAATCTCTATCTTAATATGCACGGTGATTTCAATATGAAATGGAACGACTCCGGATTTGATCGGGGCGCATTCGAAATGAAGCAACTCCGTATCGAGATGAAGGGAGATATCAATGACTGGTTGAGCTATCGTTACCGTCAGCGTCTGAATCGGGGTAACGATGGTTCCGGCAATATAGATAATGTACCTACCAGCATAGATTGGGCGGGAGTAGGCATCAAATTAAATAAGTTCTCATTTTTTGCCGGAAAGCAATGTGCCTCGTATGGTGGTATAGAATTTGATTTGAATCCGATTGATATTTACGAATATAGTGACATGATAGAGCACATGAGTAACTTCATGACCGGTTTGAATGTGGCATACAACTATAATCCTTATCAGCAGATACAATTTCAGGTATTGAACAGTCTGAACGGGCCGTCCGAGGAGATGTACGGGGATTTGGAACGTACCAAACTGCCGTTGGTTTATACCTTGAACTGGAATGGTAATTTTCTGGATGTTTTCAAAACCCGTTGGTCTGCCTCTGTCATGAACGAAACGAAAGGCGAGAAGATGTATTATTATGCTTTGGGTAATGAGTTTAATTTCAGCCCTAAATGGCACGCCTATTTTGACTGGATGTATTCTCATGAAGGGGTAGACCGTAAAGGGATTATAACTAGTATAGTAGGAACTGATAATCAGGCACACAATGCTTTTAATGCCGAATATATGTCCTATGTGTTGCATGTGAATTATCGTTTTGCCCCGAAGTGGAACTTGTTTGCAAAAGGAATGTATGAAACGGCTTCCGTTTATAAGGCAAGCGATGAAGTGGAAAAAGGTAAATATCGCACGGCATGGGGATATGCAGGAGGAATAGAATTTTATCCGATGGAGAGCAATCTGCACTTCTTCCTGGCATACGTGGGGCGTTCCTATAAATATACCGATCGTGCGAAGGCATTGGGTGAGGACAATTTCAGTACCCATCGTGTGTCAGTGGGATTCATTTGGCAGATGCCTGTATTCTAGCTCATGTTTTCCTTTTTTGTTTGTTATTCTGCATTGCGTTACCTCCTCTTGGAGATAGCGTAATGGCAGGATGAAGACGATAGAAGGGCAGAAAGAATATGTTTGTTTTTGTTTGGGAGCGATCAATTTATTCTTGAGCCAGACTTTCTACCGATTTGATGAAAGCTTCGGCACGTGGTCTGAGATAATCTACCAATGCGGCATCGCAATAGGCAAAGTCTTCGTAGTCTCCACTGTGCCGTTTGTCAAACAAGTTGCTGAATGTGCTGCCATGTTCCAGACTCAGTACTCCTGTGCGCACAAAGTGATAGGACAACATTGTTTTTACTCCATTGTGGGTGCCTGCCTCGATTCCCTTAGCTATTAACAAACCGGTGGCTGCATAAAAGCAGGCATAATAAAGGCGGTTGATGGCGGCGTTAAAATAATTTCCCACACGCATATAGTCAGCTTCTTCCAAAGTCTTATACGCTCGTTCAAAACGGTATTGAATCAAGGCAACGCGGTGCTCGGGGGATAGTTCCTGCTTCATAACACTATCCCTTCATTCATTACGTTCAGCGAAAACGGAGTCTGAAAGGGACGGTTCTCCCATAATCTGCGCAGCATAATCATTGGGCTGATAATAACTCCCGATTTTACTTCCAGTTCATAAAGCGGACGGATAATTTCCTGCTCGTATTCTGGAGTAAGCTGTGGCTCATCTACAAGAATAAGCAGATCGATATCACTGTCTGGGCGAGCCTCTCCGCGAGCTTCCGATCCATAAAGTATGATTTGGGCATTTGGTGCTACTTTGTGGAGGATACTGCGTATCATATCTACAATTTCGGTTCTTCGCATGATTTTTCTCCTTTCTCTATTTTATAGAAACAAAGATAATGAAAAAATGTCAACTTGTTACTGCCCTGTTTCTAAAAATATCTTTTTCTTTCTGGCCTTATTTAGTTCGATAATGCTTTTTCTATTGTATAGACCGGTGGTTTTTCTTCCCGAAAAACTTATCAATAATCAATGCGATAGCCCCATCGCCCGTCACATTGCAAGCAGTGCCGAAACTATCCATGGCAATGTAAAGTGCTATCATCAAAGCCTGTTCACTTTCTCCGAATCCCAGCATGGAAGACAGGATCCCCAATGCAGCCATGATGGCTCCTCCCGGTACTCCAGGTGCGGCTACCATTGTAATTCCCAGCATAAAGATAAATCCTGCAAACATGGGGAAATCAAAAGGCATTCCTTGCATAATCATCAGTGCCAGTGCGCAAGCGACAATCTTCAGTGTGCTTCCCGACAGATGAATTGTGGCGCATAGCGGAATGACAAATCCGGCTATATCCTCCGTAACCCCATTCTTGATGGTCTGCCGCAAAGTCACCGGAATGGTGGCCGCCGATGACTGTGTGCCCAATGCTGTGAAATAGGCAGGCATCATCTTTCCCAGTAGTTTGAACGGGTTCCGGTGCACAAACAGCGCTGCAATGGTATATTGAAAAACCAGCAGGAAGATGTGAAGCAGGAAAATTACTCCGATAATTTTAATGAATACCATCAGAATGTTATATACCTGTCCGGAATGAGTCATATTCAGGAATATACCGAATATATAGATAGGCAGCAGGGGCAGAATCACCGTCTGGATGGTCTTGACTATGATTTCTTTGAAATCGTTACATACGTTTTTCAGCGCTGTACTATCCAGATGTGCGATGCCCAGACCTAGCGTGAAGGCCAGGATCAAGGAAGTCATCACATTCATCACCGGAGGAATGCCTACGGTGAAGAACGGAGAAATGTCATGCGCTTCACTGATTTGTTCTATCGGCGCTCCCGGAGCAATCATGGAAGGGAATAAAGTCACTCCGGTGAAATAAGACAGGAATCCGGAGAACAAAGTGGCGCCGTATGCCACCAACGTTGTGATTACCAGCATCTTTCCCGCCTCCTTGCCGATATCGGCAATGGCGGGAGTGACCAGCCCGAGAATAATCAACGGAATGATGAAACCCAGGAACTCGCTGAAGATCCCGTTGAAAGTCACAAATACTCTCACCAGTTCGCCGGGAAGAACGTTTCCGAATCCTATACCCAATGCGATGGCGATGATAATCCGGGCTAATAAGCCGATTTTTAACCTCTTCATGATAATGTGCTATTGTTCAAATTGCAAAGATAGAATTATTGAACAAATTACCTATTAAATTGTTAAATATAAAAAGAACAATTTATGGAAAAGGCAGATATAGGATTAATCGGATTAGGCGTGATGGGGCAGAACCTTGCTCTGAATCTCGCTGACAAGGGATGGAAGGTCGTAGTATGGAACCGTACCGTTCCCGGAAAAGAAGAAAATGTAGTAGATAACTTTATAGCAAACCGTGCCAAAGGAAAAGGTATCATAGGCAGTAATGAACTGACGGATTTTGTCGAAGCGCTGAAAGCTCCGCGTGTCATCCTCTTGATGGTACAGGCAGGTCCGGCTGTCGATGAACTGATGGGTAAGCTGCTTCCTTTACTGGATAAGGGCGATATCCTCATTGATGGAGGGAACTCTTATTATGAAGATACGGAACGTCGTGTGAAGGAACTTTATGATAAAGGAATGTACTTTGTAGGTTGCGGTATCTCAGGAGGTGAGGAGGGTGCTCTGCATGGAGCGTCTATCATGCCTGGTGGTGCGCAAGAGGCATGGCCGGTCATTCAGCCGATGCTGAAAAGTATTGCGGCAAAAGCCGAGGACGGCACTCCGTGTTGCGAATGGGTGGGGCCCGGTGGGGCAGGCCACTATGTGAAGATGGTGCACAATGGCATAGAATATGGGGATATGCAGTTGATAGCTGAAACTTATTTCGCCATGAAGCATCTGCTGGCATTGAAGAACGAACAGATGGCGGATATTTTTGAACAATGGAACAAAGGACACCTGCACAGTTACCTGATAGAGATTACTTCAGCCATTCTGCGTCATAAAGAACAAGGAGGCGGTTATTTGCTCGACAACATTCTGGATGCTGCCGGACAAAAAGGAACGGGTCGTTGGAGTGTCATTAACTCTCTGCAACTCAATACGCCGCTGGACGTGATTGCCGAGGCTGTTTTTGCCCGTAATCTGTCGGCGGAGAAGAACTTGCGTGTGCTGATGTCCCAGCATTATATGCATGTGGAGAATCATCCGGTATATAATTATCAGGATACGGTGGCCGGATTGGAGAGTACCTTGTATGCCGCCCGTCTGATAGGTTATGCGCAAGGGTTTGCTCTGATGCGCACTGCCAGTGAACAATATGGCTGGAAATTGAATCTTTCCACCATCGCCCTGTTGTGGCGTGCCGGATGCATTATCCGTTCCGCTTTCTTGAACGACATTGCCGAGGCCTATCGCCGTGCGCCGGGATTGTCGCATCTGTTGCTGGACGAGCATTTCGGACGGGAAGTAACGGAAGCCCTGCCCGCGTGGAAGAAATACATCGGTGTCATGTTGAAAGAAGGATTGCCCGTACCTGTACTTTCCGCAGCGTTGAATTATTTTCTGGGTCTGACCACCAACCATTCCCCGGCCAATATGATCCAGGCGATGCGTGATTATTTCGGAGCTCATACCTTCGAGCGTGTGGACAGTCCACGGGGGGAATTTTTCCACGAACATTGGGAAGACAACTATTGATACGTCGCAACACAAAGCATTATACATTCATTTTTAAAAGAAAGAATCATGAGTTTACCACATAGTTTATTTTTGGTCATCTTCGGTGCATCCGGTGATTTAACCCGGCGCAAACTGATGCCTGCCCTGATAAAGATACATAACGGGAAACGCTTCCCCGAGCATTTTGCCATTATCGGCTGTGCCCGTACTGCATATACGGACGAAACCTATCGTGCTTATCTGAAAGAAGAACTGATAAAGTCCGGTTCTCTTACAAAAGAAGAGATGGAAACATTGGACGATTTTCTCTCTACTGTCCATTATCAGTCCATGGACCCGGCGGACGAAACCACTTATTCTCTGCTGAATGACCGTCTGAAGGAGCTTTCACCTCAATATGAGAATAATGGGAATTATTTATTCTACCTGGCCACTCCGCCATTGCTTTATGAACTGATTCCGAAATATCTGCATGATGCGGGCTTGCTGAAAAAGCCCGGATTAAAGCGTATCATTGTCGAGAAGCCTTTTGGATACGACCTTGCTTCTGCTCAGAAACTGAATAAGATCTATGCCGCTTATTTTAAAGAAGAGGATATTTACCGTATCGATCATTTCCTAGGCAAGGAAACGGTACAGAATATTATGGTGACCCGTTTTGGAAGTACCATTTACGAACCGATATGGAACCGTAACTATATAGATCATGTGGAAATCACTGCGGTGGAAAATATGGGTATAGGTACTCGCGGAGGGTATTATGACGGAGCGGGAGCTCTGCGTGATATGGTACAGAACCACCTGATGCAGTTGCTTGCCATTACTGCCATGGAACCGCCTGCCAAGTTTGACAAGAATGGTTTTCGTAACGAGGTGATCAAAGTCTATCAGTCCCTTCGTCCGCTGACTGATGAGTATATCCGTGATAACGTTGTCCGCGGACAATATATTGCCGGTGACGACCGTATCGGTTATCGTGAAGAAAAGAATGTTCATCCTGATTCCCGTACGGATACCTACGTGGCGATGTGCCTGTATGTGGACAACTGGCGTTGGCAGGGAGTACCTTTTTATATCCGTACCGGCAAGCAGATGCCTACCAAGGTGACCGAAATTGTGATTCATTTCAAACCGGCCCCTATGCAGATGTTTCAAATGAAGGAGGGCTTGTATAAAGGTGAGGAACTGATTATCCGTATTCAGCCCGACGAGGGAATTCTTCAGCGCATAGCCATGAAAGAACCTGGTGCCGGTTTCTATATGGGAACCATGGAGATGGATTTCAGCTATGACCAGCACGATCAGGAAACGGGGGATGCGTACGTACGCCTGTTGGAAGACAGTCTGGCGGGTGATCCTACACTTTTTACCCGTTCCGATGCCGTGGACGAGAGCTGGACTTACTTTGACAAGATTCTGGATTATTGGAAGAAGCATCCCGAAACTCCTCTTTATGGGTATCCTGCAGGAACATGGGGACCGAAAGAAGCGGATGTGTTGATCAACCGCAGTCATGCCGAATGGACAAACCCGTGCAAGAATCTGACACATTCCAATTTATACTGTAAATTGTAAGTCGTCATCTGTGAATAGTAAATTTAAACAGCAAACTCTGAGTAATAAATAGTGAATAAGATGATTGACCATAACTTGTATGCGTCGCCTGTACAAGCGTCGCAAGCCTTGATAACTCATATATTGGAAGCGATGGATAAAGAGCCTGAACGGCCTTTTACCATTGCTCTTTCCGGAGGAACTACTCCTGCCACACTTTTTGAGGTTTGGGAGCGTGAATATGCCGCATATACCCCTTGGCCCCGTATTTATTTCTATTGGGTGGACGAGCGTTGCGTGCCACCTGGCGATGATCAGAGCAACTTTGGCCTGGCCCATCGTCTGCTGCTTGGCAAGGTAGGTATTCCTGCCAGTCATTACTACCGTATTGTGGGTGAGGGCACTCCCGAAGAAGAAGCCAAACAGTATTCTTCCATAGTCAAGACCACCGTTCCGACCATGGACGGTGTGCCTGTTTTTGATTTTGTATTATTAGGGATAGGAGAGGACGGGCATACATCATCCATTTTCCCCGATCGTCAGGAACTTCTTACCGCCGGGGAACCGTATGAGGTGTCCGTCAATCCTTATAATAAAACAGTGCGTATATGCATGACGGGACGTCCTTTGATAGAAGCCCGGCATACCTGTTTTCTGGTGACGGGCGAGAACAAATGCAGTATTCTGAAAGAAATCCTTGATAAAAATAAAGAAGAGGTCTATCCGGCATCCTATATCTGGCATCATGCACGTAATCCGCAACTGTATGCATCACTTGTATCATAATATTTCTTTGAGATGAAGAGTTTAAACGAAAATAACTTTCTAGATGGGAAATGAATCAACTATGGACGCTATGTGTCCTATAGATATAAAAAAAGGAGCAACGCCTTGCTCCAACCTTTGTTAACCTTAAATCTAATACTATGAAAAACACAATGCAAAGGTACGGATATTTCGGAAATTTGCAAGATATTCTCTTCATTTTATAGGTTGAAACAATGTTATTTAACATAGAAAGGCATCCTGTTTACAGCTATTTGCAAAACAGGATGCCTTCACTATAATCCATTAAGACTCTTTAATAAGCGTGTCCGTCTTGTTCCAGTTCCTTTGCGGTAATGGGCTTGCGGTCTATGGCACGCCAAGCATAAATGATATAGGCCAGAACGAAAGGTACCAGAATGGAAACGTATGCCATGGTGCGTAGGGTAAACTCGCTGGAGCAACTGTTGGCCAAAGTCAGCGAACTTTGTAAATCGGCTGTAGACGGGTAGTAAGCTGTATTATTATATCCTGCGCAAAGTAATAAAGCTAATACAGTGAGCACGACACCGGGACCGGCAAACCAGATACCATTGGTGGCAGTCTTGCTGAATACAGCTTTTCCAATGCCCCAAAGAACCCCGACCACTCCGATGAGGAACAATACCAGCAATAGGGGTATATCCATCAGATTGAGGAAATACTTGTAAGGTTCCATATAAATTTCCTTTGTTTCGGGATTTACAGCGAAACCGTCGGCTAATAAAGTGCGGATAACGAAAGCCAGAAACAGGATAAGGAAAGGAATCGCATCGGTTATAAGCTGACGGCGGCAACGGGGAATCAAGTCTTTATCCCGGATGTTATTGATAAAATAAAGATTACCCAAAAGACGGGCCAGGAAGAATACGGCGAATCCCAAGACCAGATTCCAAGGATTAGTCAGCGCATCCAGTCCGTGCCATCCGTTGGCCCAACTGCTGATGACAGGCATCAGTTCATTGCCCATGTTGCCTTTATTAACCAGGAAATTGGAGCCGGTAAAGAAAGTAGCCACGGCTCCTCCCAGCAACAACGGACCCACAATGCCGTTTATAACCAGAAACCATTGGTAAGTGCGTTTGCCCAGCAGATTGCCCAGCTTGGACTGGAACTCGTATGAGACAGCCTGCAATACGAAACTGAAAAGAATAATCATCCACAACCAGTAAGCACCGCCGAAGCTGGTACTGTAGAACAGTGGGAAAGAAGCGAAGAAAGCGCCCCCGAAAGTAACTAAAGTGGTAAAAGTAAACTCCCACTTGCGTCCTGTGGAGTTTACCAGCAAGGCACGTTCTTCGTCATTGCGTCCCAGCGTGAACAATAAGGAATTACCACCCTGTACAAAGAGCAGGAACACTAACAGGGCTCCCAGTAACGATACCAGGAACCACCAATAATTTTGTAAAAATATATAGTCCATAATGTTCTAATTTAAAAATGGAGAATTGAATATTGAAAGATAGAACTGAAGAAACCTTAGTTCTCAATTCTTGATTCCCTCCGGCCCTTTCTTGATAGCCTTCAGCATAATACCTATTTCTGCAAAGAGCAGAACGGTGAACAACAGAAGGAAGATAAAGAAAGTAAGTTGTACAGACCCGGTCTGTAACTTGGAGATGGCTGCTCCTACGGGCAGCATATCCTGTATAGCCCATGGCTGGCGCCCTACCTCGGCTACCACCCAGCCTGCCTGACTACCGATGTAGGCTAGCGGAATAGTCCACAAAGCCACCCGTTGCAGCCATCGCATATCGGCCAGTTTCTCTTTTTTCGATGCAATCAATACGATGATAAAGAACAGGATGAAATAACCTCCCAGTCCCACCATGACCCGGAATGACCAGAAAGTAAGTCCCACATTAGGAACCAGATGGGTGGGGTCCTTGATATATCCGTAACCAAAATATTTCACGTTTTCGTCCAATGTCTTGCAAGCTACGGCGGCGCTTGCTTCGTCACCTGCCTTATGCGCTTTGCGGAATGCATCCAGAGCGGCGATGGCAATCTGTCCGCGTTTAATTTTCTCTTCGGCCGATAAAGCCGTTGTACCGTCGGGCATCTGATAACCACCTTCCAACAGATTGTTGATACCCGGTACATAGCCGTCTATGTCGTGAGTGGCAAGAATGGAAAGCATTTTGGGGATTTTCAAATCTCCTACAATGGTGAAGGGCACTCCGTTTCCACCATCGTGTAATCCTTCGGCGGCGGCCATTTTCATAGGCTGCACTTTGGCTACCTGTACTCCCGAAATATCACCCGTCCATGCAGTGACGAGGGAAGCGAACAGACCTACGGCGGCGGCAACTTTAATGCTGCTCAGAGCGAACTCCTTCTGACGGTTGCGCAGTAAATACCAACAACTTATTCCTACTACAAAAACGGCTCCCAGTATCCAGCTGCTTAACACTGTGTGGAAGAACTTGGCGACAGCCATGGGAGAGAGGGCGACAGCTGCAAAGTCCACCATTTCATTTCTTACTGTTTCGGGATTGAAAGCCATCCCTACAGGATATTGCATCCAGGCATTGGCGACCAGAATCCACCAGGCGGAGATCGTTGCTCCCAGTCCGGTGAGCCAGGTGGATGCCAGGTGGAAACGCTTGCTCACTTTGTTCCAGCCGAAGAACATAACGGCAATGAAAGTGGCTTCCATAAAAAATGCCAGGATTCCTTCGATGGCCAGTGGGGCTCCGAAAATATCTCCCACAAACCAGGAATAGTTACTCCAGTTGGTTCCGAACTCAAATTCCAGAATCAGACCGGTGGCGACACCTACGGCGAAATTGATTCCAAACAGTTTCATCCAGAACTTGGCTGTGTTCTTCCAGAATTCCTTACCTGTTGTCACATAAAAGGTCTCCATGAGCCCCATTATCACAGCCAATCCCAAAGTGAGAGGCACGAAAAGCCAGTGATACATGGCCGTCAAAGCAAACTGCGCTCTTGACCAGTCAATTAACGAAGTGTCAATGTTTTCAAACATAACTTTCTGATTTATTTAAATGTTTATGGATTTGCCCGTTCTATTAACTCTTCACCTACATACTGTTGTTTCTCTTCCGTTGTCTTGCCGCCAAGGAAGGAGGGGAAAAAGAAAAGTTTCAGAATAAAGAACATGATGAATAATTTGATAAGAATAATCGCCCAGAGGGTACGTCCCAAGGTCATCTCGCGAAAGCCGTCGCGATAGAATATCCAGATGCGTGTTAACAAAGAATCATTCATAAATTTATCTTAAAGTTGTAATAATTACAAAGAAAAACACTTTATCGGTAAAAAGCAAGTTTTTGTCCATAGAAATCTTCCGCAAATCTATATTTATTGCTAAAAATATCACGGTCCTCTACTTTTGTATTAACAAATTAAATAGTAAAAAGGATGAGACAACGAGTAGTATATTTCGCAATGATTTTGGCCGCGGTTACTTCGGTTTCCGCCCAAGAAGCCAAAAAATGGACGCTGGACGACTGCATTGACTATGCATTGGAGAAAAATATCCAATTGCAGCAGGATAAAATCTCATTGGAAGAGAGCTCGGTAGATGTGAAAACCGCCAAAGCCGCCCTCTTTCCCAGTCTGTCGTTCAGCACAGGACAGAATGTGACGAACCGTCCGTATCAGGAAACCAGTAACACGGTAAGCGGAACGGAGATCATCAGTAGTGATAGTAAAACCACTTATAATGGAAACTATGGTCTGAACGCGCAGTGGACCTTGTGGAACGGTAACAAACGCTTGAATACGATCAAGCAGAGGAGGACTAGTCAGCAGATAGCAGGGCTTGCCGTAACCGAAACGGAGAACTCTCTGCAAGAGCAGATTGCACAAATTTTCATCCAGATACTTTATGCCGACGAGTCGGTGAAGATTAACCGGAATACCTTACAGGTGAGCCAGGCCACATACGACAGGGGCAAAGAGCTCTTTCAGGAAGGGAGTATTTCGAAGGCCGATTTGGCGCAGCTGGAATCACAGGTAAGCAGTGACAAATATCAGTTGGTGACCTCTGAAAGTTCCTTGCGTGACTATAAATTGCAGTTGAAGCAGTTGTTGGAACTGGACGGTACGGAAGAAATGGATTTGGTTCTTCCCGAACTGGCCGATGAGCATGTCTTGCAACCGCTGCCTGCTCAGGAGGATGTTTATCAGCAGGCTTTGGCATCACGTCCGGAAATCCAAAGCAGCAAGTTGAGCATCGAGAATTCCAAACTGGATATATCAGTGGCTAAAGCCGGCTATCTCCCTACCATCAGTTTGAGTGCATCTACGGGGAGTATGACAAACAGTGCCAGTGACAATAGCTGGAGCAAACAAATGAAGTATGGCTGGAACAATATGATAGGATTGAACATAAATATTCCGATTTTTGATAACCGCCAGAATAAAAGTGCCGTACAGAAGGCACGCTTGCAATATGATAGTAGTCTGCTCGATCTGATAAACAAACAAAAGGAACTCTATAAGAATATAGAAAGTCTGTGGCTGGACGCTACTAACGCTCAAGAGCAATATGCGGCGGCCGAAAGCAAACTGAAAAGTAGCCAGGCCAGTTACGAGATGGTCAGCGAGCAGTTCAATTTGGGAATGAAGAATACCGTAGAGTTGCTTACCGAGAAAAATAACCTGCTCAGTGCACAGCAGCAACGTATCCAGGCCAAATATATGGCTATCCTGGACCGGACTTTACTGGACTTCTATGCAGGTCAGGATATAAAATTATAATCATAACGCTATACATATTATATTATGGAAAAGAAGAAAATTATCCTCACTACAGCGGTAGCCGTAGTGGTCGTGGCAGGCGGTTTCTGGATGCTTGGCGGACCGGAGGGGAAAAGTACGGTCGATTTCGCAACGGAAGCTGTAACGAAAGGCAATGTCAGCAATTTCATCACTGCTACCGGAACCATAGAGCCGGTGACAGAGGTGGAAGTGGGTACGCAGGTATCCGGTATCATTGATAAGATTTATGTGGATTACAACTCCGTGGTAAAGAAAGGAGAATTGATAGCCGAGATGGATAAAGTGACATTGCAAAGTGAACTTCAGTCGGCAAAGGCCACCTATGACGGCAATAAGGCAGAGTACGACTATCAGAAGAAATTATACGACCGTAACCGTAAGCTGCACGAGAAGCAATTAATCAGCGATACGGACTATGAAGAAACGGTTTATAATTTCCAACGTGCCCAAAGTGCATTGGAGCAAAGCAAGGCGGCTCTGGCAAAGGCTGAGCGTAACCTGTCATACGCAACCATCACCTCGCCCATTGATGGAGTGGTGACCAGCCGTGATGTGGAAGAAGGACAGACCGTAGCATCTGGTTTCGAGACTCCGACACTGTTCACCATCGCTGCCGACTTGACCAAGATGCAGGTGGTGGCCGATGTGGATGAAGCCGATATTGCCGGGGTGGAGGAAGGAGCCCGTGTAACCTTTACCGTGGATGCTTATCCCGATGATGTGTTCGAAGGAGTAGTCAGACAGATTCGTTTGGGAAGCACGAACAGCACGAGCAGCAGCTCTTCAACAACCACCAGCACCACTGTAGTTACTTATGAGGTAGTGATAACAGCTGATAATCCCGATTTGAAACAGAAACCGCGTCTTACCGCCAACGCTACCATTTATACATTGACTAAGGATAATGTGTTGACCGTTCCCAACAAGGCTTTGCGCTTTACTCCCAACAAGGACATAGTGGGAGGCCGTAAGATAAACGATTGCCAGAGCAGTCATAAAGTGTGGACACTGGATAACAATACCTTTACCGCCCATCCTGTAAAAATAGGTATTACTGATGGCAGCAAGACAGAGATTGTGAGTGGCATCACTGAAAATACACCGGTAGTGACAGAAACGGTAGTGAAAGGTGCTATGCCTGGAATGGAAGAACCGTCTGCCGGAGAAGGTGAAAGAAGTCCGTTCATGCCAGGCCCTCCGGGAAGCAATAAGAAAAAGAACAAGTAATAAAAGGTAATGCTTCCGTTTACATTGAAAGAATAAATCACATGAAAAAGATAATCGAATTACAAAATATAAAACGGAACTTCCAGGTAGGCGATGAAACCGTCCACGCCCTGCGTGGCATCTCTTTTACCATCTACGAGGGAGAGTTTGTTACGATCATGGGTACTTCCGGTTCCGGCAAGTCCACTCTGCTGAATACTTTGGGATGTCTTGATACCCCTACCAGTGGTGAATACCTGTTGGATGGTGTGTCCGTGCGTACCATGAGCAAACCTCAGAGGGCTGTGTTGCGCAATCGTAAAATAGGTTTCGTATTTCAGAACTATAATCTGTTGCCTAAGACGACTGCCGTAGAGAATGTGGAGTTGCCCTTGATGTATAACTCGTCCGTATCGGCTTCCGAAAGACGGAAACGTGCCATTGAATCACTGATAGCTGTGGGACTGGGTGACCGTCTGGAACATAAATCCAATCAGATGTCCGGCGGACAGATGCAACGTGTGGCCATTGCCCGTGCCTTGGTGAATAATCCTGCCGTTATTTTGGCTGATGAGGCGACCGGTAATCTGGATACCCGTACCTCTTTCGAAATTCTGGTACTTTTCCAAAAGTTGCACGCCGAAGGCCGTACGCTTATTTTTGTCACTCACAATCCCGAAATAGCCCAGTATAGCAGCCGTAATATCCGCTTGCGTGACGGGCATGTAGTGGAAGATACCGTCAATCCTCAGATCCTTTCGGCCGCTGCCGCACTGGCTGCCTTGCCCAAGAATGACGAGGACTAACCATAAAAAAGAATCATTATGAACGGAACAAATCTATTTAAAATAGCTCTCCGGGCCCTTGCCAACAACAAGCTCCGCGCTTTCCTCACCATGTTGGGGATCATCATCGGTGTGGCATCAGTCATTGCTATGCTTGCCATCGGTCAGGGCTCGAAAAAGAGCATCCAGCAACAAATCTCGGAGATGGGGTCAAACATGATTATGATTCATCCGGGAGCAGAGATGCGTGGAGGGGTCCGCCAAGACCCTTCGGCCATGCAGACGCTGAAACTGGAAAATTATGAAAAGTTGAGCGAAGAGTGTACTTATCTCTCCGACATCAGTCCCAACGTTTCTTCTTCGGGGCAACTTGTTGCGGGAGCCAACAACTACCCGTCTTCGGTGAGTGGTGTAAGTATGGATTATCTTACCATACGCCAGCTCACCGTGGAACAGGGGGAGATGTTTACCGAGAATGACATCCGTACGGCAGCCAAGGTCTGTGTCATCGGCAAGACCATTGTCGATAATCTTTTTCCCGACGGATCGGATCCGATAGGGAAAGTGATTCGTTGTAACCAAATTCCTTTCCGGGTAATCGGTGTGCTGAAATCAAAAGGGTATAACTCGATGGGCATGGACCAGGACGATGTGGTACTGGCTCCTTATAGCACGGTGATGAAACGACTGCTGGCACAGACTTACCTAAGTGGAATTTTTGCTTCGGCTCTGACAGAAGAAATGACCGAGGAAGCAGTAGATGAGATAACGACCATCCTGCGCCGTGAACATAAGCTGAAAGAAACGGACGCTGACGACTTTACCATCCGCACCCAGCAGGAATTGAGCAGTATGCTCAACACCACAACGGACCTGATGACCACTTTGCTGGCTTGTATTGCCGGCATCTCTCTGGTAGTCGGAGGTATTGGTATCATGAATATCATGTATGTGTCTGTAACAGAACGTACCCGTGAGATCGGTCTGCGCATGTCGGTCGGGGCACGAGGGGTCGATATTCTGAGCCAGTTTTTGATAGAGGCTATCCTGATCAGTATTACGGGTGGCTTGATAGGAGTGATTATAGGTTGCGGAGCCAGCTTTATGATTAAGGCAATAGCGCATTGGCCTGTGTTTATCCAACCTTGGAGCGTGTTGCTCTCCTTTCTGGTATGTACCGTTACTGGTGTGTTCTTCGGATGGTATCCGGCAAAGAAGGCCGCAGACCTTGACCCGATAGACGCTTTGCGTTATGAATAAGGGCGGAAAAGGTTTTCTGTATGGAGAGAAATGCCGGAACATACGTTCGGGTTTGCCTCCCCACGGTTGTGGAGAGCGCTCCTCATAACTATGGGTTGCGCTCTCCATAACTGTGAAGAGCGCGGCCCATAGCTGTGGGAAGCCAAACTTGAACGTATGAATAACAGAATAAGAGCCGTAGAAATCTTATTTCTAACCTAATCTTTCTTATCTTTGCCTATATGAAACAATTATTTTCACAGCGACGTTTTTTGGAACTGAGCATCCATATCGTCAGTTGGCTGCTCATATTTGGCTTCCCGTTGGTCTTTATGGACCGGGGAAGCGGCTTTAACCTGGCCCAATTCTTGCGGCACAGTTGTGTTCCTCTGTGCTATTTCGTTATCTTCTATGTCAATTACTTGTGGCTGGTTCCCCGCTATATGTTCACGGATGAAATGCGTAAGTATATTCTGAGCAATGCCGTGCTGATACTCTGCCTGAGTGTGCTTCTTCATGTATTTCTGGAAAGTATAAGTACGCCTCCGCCTCCTGAATTTGCGCGTCATATTCCACCTCGATGGATATTCTATGCGCGGGATATGGGGATGATGATATTCGTCGCCGGGTTGGGTGCGGCCATTCGTACCAGTCTGCGTTGGCGTCAGGCGGAAGAGCGTTTGATGGAAGCTGAGAGGCAAAAGACGGAAGCGGAGCTGAAAAACTTGAAGAACCAGCTGAACCCTCATTTTCTGCTCAATACATTAAATAATATTTATGCCTTGATTGCTTTTAACAGTGACAAGGCGCAGGAGGCGGTACAGGAACTGAGCAAATTGTTGCGGCATGTGCTCTATGACAATCAGCAGACTTTTGTCCCACTTGAAAAAGAATTGGACTTTATCCGTAATTATGTAGCCTTGATGCGTATCCGTCTGCCACAGCAGGTAGAAGTAAGTGTGAATTTGGAGGCAGACTCCGGAGGTGCGTTGCAGATCGCTCCCCTTATTTTCATATCACTGATAGAAAATGCGTTCAAGCATGGTATCAGCCCCACGGTAGACAGTTTTATCAGGATCTCTATCTCCGGGCATACGGATGGTACGGTGAGATGTGAGATTCTTAACAGCAACCACCCGAAGTCCGGACAAGATAAAAGCGGAAGCGGGGTGGGGCTGGAACAGGTAAGCAAACGGCTGGAACTGATTTATCCGGGACATTACGAATGGATAAAAGGTGTCAGTGAAGACGGACAGGTATATTCTTCTATATTAACCATACAGACTAAAAGCTTATGATACTGAATTGCGCTATTGTCGATGACGAACCGCTGGCTTTGGAATTGCTGAGAAGCTATGTGGAAAAAACTTCTTTTCTCCGGTTGGTAGGGAGGTATTCCAGCGCGGTGCAAGCTATGACAGAAATTCCTCTCCGCGAGGAGGTACATGTCTTGTTCCTTGATATTCAAATGCCCGAGTTGAACGGTTTGGAGTTTTCACGCATGGTCAGTCCCGAAACAAGGATTATTTTTACTACTGCATTCGGACAGTATGCCTTGGATAGTTATAAAGTCAATGCCTTGGACTATTTGTTGAAACCTATCAGCTATGTCGATTTTTTGCAATCGGTGAATAAAGCGGTGCAATGGTATGAACTGAAACAGAAGGCAGATAATGGTGTTGATGCTGATGAGGCGGATGATTGTATATATGTAAAAAGTGATTATAAATTGCTCCGAATTGCTTTAGACCGAATACTATATATAGAAGGGTTGAAGGATTATATTAAAATACATGTGGAGGATGAGCCGAAAGCTATCTTGTCACTTGTCAGTATGAAAGCTATGGAAGAGAAGCTTCCTTCTAGTCGTTTCATTCGCGTACATCGCTCGTTTATAGTGCAAAAGAGTAAAATCAAGGTGGTTGACCGGGGGCGGATTGTTTTCGGTAAGGAGTATATTCCGATTTCCGATAGTTATAAACAGGAGTTACAGATGTACTTAAATAGTCATTCTGTTTGAAAAAGTTGATATTTGAACGATAAAAGTTGATATTTTGTCGATATCCTTTTGCTAAAAAGAAATAATCTTTTTATATTTGCGGCATAGACAAGGGAAGTTGTGAAACTTCTTAATAGAATAGTTTAGTTAAGTCTAGTTTAGTTTTTGTGTTGTAAGTGCTCCCATCGTAAGCGAACGAATGGGAGCACGTTTTTTAGATACCTGTATGGGAGAAGTGTTCTGTTTCTGCAACAAATCCAGAGATTGGTTTGTTAATCATAGTATAAATAGAAATAATTCTCCTTATGAAAAAAATAATCCCCATACTGATTGCCATACTCATCTGTTTTGGTGTAGGCTGTACTGCTTCTTATTTTCAGTCGGAGGCCATACTCAACTGGTATCCTACATTGGACAAACCTTCTCTTACACCACCTGATATGGCTTTTCCCATTGCTTGGAGCCTTATCTATCTGTGCATGGGAATTTCTATCGGGTTGATTTGGCATATGTGGACAATAAGACGACAAATGATTATCAGATTATTCGGGTTCCAGCTCTTGTTTAATTTTACATGGAGCATTTTCTTCTTTTATCTCCGGAGTCCGTTGCTAGGTTTTGCAAACATTTTGGTGCTGGATGTGCTTGTTGTTTATTATATGATAGAAAGTTATCCGGTGAAGAAATCTTCGGCATACCTTTTTGTTCCTTATCTTTTGTGGTTGATTCTTGCCACTTATCTTAACGGCTATATATTAATGTATAATTAGAAGACTGTCATTGGCTAGTTGAACGGGAATTATGGGGTACAAGAAAAAATACCTATTTATAGTGATTGATAACCCTAGTGATTTTCCGTAACTTTGCGGCCATAAAGAGAAACAAAAAACATAACTATGTATAAAACAAGTAAATATACTCCGACGGACAAAATGAGTTATCTTATCTGTGATAACTATACATTGCTACAGGTAATGAGCCGTTTTGATCTTTCGTTGGGGTTTGGAGACAAGACTGTACAGGAGGTGTGCCGTGAAAATGGAGTGGATTGTCGTACTTTCCTTGCGGTGGTGAACTTCATGATTGAAGATAGCGACCGGATGGAGGACGATGTGAAGGACATTTCTATGCCTTCATTGATGAATTATTTAAAACAGGCACATCATTATTTCCTTGATTTCTGTCTGCCTACTATACGTCGTAAACTGATAGAAGCTATAGATTGTTCCACGGAAAATGAGGTTGCATTTCTCATTTTGAAATTTTTTGATCAGTATGCCGGAGAAGTGCGTAAACACATGGATTATGAAGATATGAATGTGTTTACCTACGTAGAGAATCTGATGGCAGGACGAGAAACGGGAGGATTCCGTATCTCACAGTTTGCCCGCAGGCATGATCAGATAGATGCGACACTGACTGAGCTAAAAAACATCATTATTAAATATTATCCGGCAAAAGGAAATAACCATTTGTTGAACGCCGTATTATTCGACATATTCAGTTGTGAACAAGATTTGGCATCCCATTGCCGCGTAGAGGACTACTTGTTTGTGCCTGCTGTACTTAGGCTAGAAAAGGAGGGGAAATGAAACGGACAGAACCTGTGCACGTTGCGGTGGCCGAAACGTCAGTCATTGTGCGTAGCGGACTTGTGGCTGTGCTGAAGCGCATGCCTGATCTTACAATACAGCCGGTGGAAATAACTTCTCTTGAAGGACTGCAGAATTGTATGCAGGGACATCAGCCGGATATTCTAATTATAAATCCTACTTTCGGAGGATGGTTTAACGTGGACGAGTTTAAATCGAACTATCCACAGGCATCTACCAAGTGCGTTTCTTTGCTGTGTTCAGTCACAGATACAAATTTGTTGAAGGGTTACGATGAGAGTATAGCGCTGTATGATGACATCGAAGTTTTAAATAAAAAGTTAGTAGATCTGATGAATCTTGGTGTGGATGAGACGGATGGCGAACAGGAAACGTTGAGCCAGCGTGAGAAAGAAATTATTTGTTGCGTGGTACGTGGAATGACAAATAAGGAAACGGCGGAAAAACTGTTCCTCTCCATTCATACGGTGATAACTCACCGCCGGAATATTGCGCGCAAGCTACAGATACATTCACCTGCCGGATTGACTATTTACGCTATCGTAAATAAACTGGTTGAACTAAGCGAGGTGAAGATGAACTTATAATACCTATAAATAGTGAGTGGAATAAGATAGAATACCTAAATGAAGTGATTGTGGATGTGGCCTCTAACCTCTATCTTTGCACTATAAGTTAGTCATATAGAAATTACGTAAACCACAAAGTTAGTTATTAGTTAAAAGCACTCCCTGCGAAGTGATTCGCGGGGAGTGCTTTTTTATTAGTAAGGCTTTTACCCACAATATTATGTTTTTTTACCTATTCCGCTTCATTATTCGTTAGAAATCTCGTTGTTTTCTTAACAAATATCCTCTAACTTTGTTATTTAGTATAGGACACATATTAACTAATGACAATGAAAGTAGGTTTATTTATTCCTTGTTATATCAATGCGGTATATCCGCAGGTGGGGATAGCCTCGTACAAGCTGCTGAAAAGTCTGGGAGTGGACGTGGATTATCCTCTCAACCAGACTTGTTGCGGTCAACCGATGGCGAATGCAGGTTTCGAGAATAAAGCGGTAGATTTAGCCCGCCATTTTGACGAACAGTTTAAGAATTACGATTATATAGTAGGTCCTTCGGCCAGTTGCGTCGTTTTTGTGCGTGATAACTACAGTCGTTTGTTGAAAGAAGACAAACATCGGTGCGCCAGCGAAGGTAAGATATATGATATCTGTGAGTTTATTCATGATATCGTCAGACCTTCTTCGTTGAAAGCCAAGTTTCCACATAAAGTGAGTCTGCAAAACAGTTGTCATGGAGTGAGATTGATGAAACTTTCTTCTGCCAGCGAACTTAATATTCCTTATTTCAGCAAACTGCGTGATTTGCTCTCTTTGGTAGAAGGAGTGGAAGTTGTGGAACCGGAACGTAAAGACGAATGTTGCGGTTTCGGCGGTATGTTTGCCGTAGAGGAAGATGCGGTTTCCGTGCAGATGGGGCATGACAAGGTGATGCGTCATATCGCTACCGGTGCTGAATACATTGTGGGGGCCGACAGTTCGTGCCTGATGCATCAGAATGGCATCATTGCCCGTGACAAACTTCCTATCAAGACATTGCACATTGTTGAAATCTTAGCGGCAGGATTATGAGTACGAAACATTCAAAAGCGGCTGCGGAGTTTCTGAAAAACAAGAAACAGGCCGCATGGCATGACGAAACACTTTGGCTGGTTAGGGCAAAGCGTGACAGACTGAGTAAAGAAGTTCCCGAATGGGAGGAATTGCGTAATATGGCATGTGCTACTAAACTATATAGTAACAGCCATTTGGATGAATTATTGGTGGAGTTTGAAAACAATGCGCGTGCTAATGGAGCCCATGTCTATTGGGCAAAGGACGCGGATGAGTATTGTAATATTGTCTACAATATTCTGAACCAGCACGGAGTGAAGCATTTTATAAAAAGCAAATCCATGTTGGCCGAGGAATGCGAACTCAACCCTTTTTTGGAAAACAAAGGAATTGAAGTGGTAGAAAGTGACTTGGGAGAGCGTATCTTGCAATTGATGCATCTGAAGCCAAGCCATATTGTATTACCCGCTATTCATATCAAACGTGAACAGGTAGGTGAGCTTTTCGAGCGAGAGATGGGTACGGAGAAAGGAAATTTTGACCCTACTTACCTTACACATGCAGCCCGGAAGAATCTCCGTCAGAAATTTATTCATGCTGAGGCGGCTATGACAGGTGCTAACTTTGCTGTAGCTTCTACTGGTGAGATTGTGGTATGTACCAATGAAGGAAATGCGGATATGGGTACTTCCCAGCCTAAATTACAGATTGCAGCTTTTGGTATGGAAAAAATTGTGCCGGACCGTGAATCTTTAGGAGTGTTCACCCGCTTGTTGGCCCGTTCGGCTACAGGACAACCCATTACTACATATACTTCTCATTACCGAAAGCCTAGAGAGGGTGGGGAGCTTCACATTATTATTGTAGATAACGGACGTAGTAAGATATTGGCCGACCAAAAGCATATCAAAACTTTGAATTGTATCCGTTGTGGAGCCTGTATGAATACATGTCCTGTATATAGACGTAGTGGGGGGTACTCTTATACTTATTTTATTCCCGGCCCTATCGGGATTAACCTGGGAATGTTGAAGGCGCCGTTGCATTATTATGACAATGTGTCGGCTTGTTCTTTGTGTTATTCCTGTTCGTTTGTGTGTCCGGCTAAGGTGGATTTGGCGGAGCAGATCTATCTGTGGCGTCAGGATTTGGATAAATTGGGTAAGGCAGACCGGATGAAAAGGGTAATGTCCGGTGGCATGGAATTCATGATGAATCGCCCTTTGATATTCAATATGGCATTAAAATGGGCGCCATTGGTAAACGGAATGCCACGTTTTCTTATCTATAACGGATTGAATGACTGGGGAAAAGGGCGTGAGATGCCGAAATTTGCTAAGGAGAGTTTCAATGAAATGTGGAAGAAAGGTAAAGTGAAGTAATTATGAGCAGCAGAGAAGATATATTGCAGAGCATCCGGCGTGCTACACATGTAAAATATGAGAAACCGGATTTAAAGCCATTGGAAGATATGGCATTAACTTATCCCAGTAAGGTGGAACAGTTTTATCTCATCATGAAGCAGGTAGGAGGGGAAGCCATTCTTTTGGAGAAAGAGGAGGACGTGAATGATTTCATTAAAAAGGCTTATCCTGGAGCCAAACGCATCGCTTCTAATCTGAAGACTATTACATGTGCGACATTTAATCCCGATGATGTGGAAGACCCTGCAGAACTGAATGGGACGGATTTGGCCGTTATAGATGGAAAGATTGGGGTTGCGGAGAATGGTGCGGTATGGATAGAACAGGATGTAAAGCAGCGTGCCATTTATTTTATTGCCGAAAAATTGGTTATTCTTCTAAACAAGAATAAGATTGTGAACAATATGCATGAAGCATATAAACTGATTGATACAGGCGAATATGGCTTCGGAACCTTTATTTCCGGTCCGTCAAAGACGGCTGATATTGAGCAGGCTTTGGTAATGGGTGCTCATGGGGCACGTGATGTGATGGTGGTGCTGATATAAGTGTATTGTTTCTTATATATAAAAAGGAGATGAGGCGAAAATTATAGGGCTCATCTCCTTTTATTTTATAGAATATTATTAGAATATTTTGCCACACAAACGGAACTTAAGTACCGGATAGACAGTAAGTTTGTCTATGATATCAGTGAAATCATTATCAGCTTCTGCTGTTAAATCAGACAAATCTCCGTTATTGGTATATACTTTGGGAGTGTTATGGAATTGCACACCCATTTCGAACATGAAGCCAATTCGTTTCTTAGGAATCGCTCTTCCGAAACCTAGTCCAAGATAAGGACGGAATGAAGAAACCTTCAAACCACCAGATATATTTCCGTTCTGATCTACAGGTATACGATAGTTTCCGATTTCAATACCTACTTCTTGTCCTTCTTTAATCAGTTCTGCCAACTCATCGCTGTGCCCTTTAATCTTGATGAGTTTTCCTCCTCCGAAATAAGCACCACCGCATACAAAAAAACTAGATGATTTGAAAGGATATACATTCAGCAATATTTCACCGGCAGTACGTCCCATTCCTCCTTCTACATCTATGCTGGTAGGTATATTTCCTTCATAAGAACCTTCAATATCTACATCCACATCTGTAGAATAAGTAAAGTTCGGCATAAAAGAAACTCCTGCACGTACAGCCAAGTAACTTCCTATAGGACTAGCTACATCAATACCTATACCTGTGGTACTTGCACTGACGCCTACAGCTAATGAATTAAAAATACCAGGACTTTCAGAAGAGTCTTGAGCAGCCATCTGATGGTTGCCTACACACATAATGTAAGTTAGGCAGAGTAATAGTAGTCTTTTCATATTTATAATAATTTATGTTTTAGATGCGAAATTAGATAATTTTATTGAAATGATGAAATATTTCCATTGATTTATAGCAACATCTTGTCTTCAGTATATTTTTAATTTAAATATACGGTATTGAAATATTCACCAAATAACGTTTTGGCTGTTTCCAATTGTTTTAGAGTATTTTCTTTTATTCCGTTTAGTTTGTATTCTTTTCCCATGGCTTCATATTTGTGTACGCCTAATGTATGATAAGGTAGTATTTCTACTCTTTGAATCATTTGATAATTCTTGAAGTGCTCTCCTAATGCCCGTATATCTTCCTCAAAGGAACTATAGCCTGGAACTAATACATAGCGCAACCAAAAAGGCTTTCCGTTTTTTTCAAGCCATCCGGCGGTACGTATGGTTTGTTCGTTGCTGCGTTCTGTCAGTTGCCGATGGCGCACATTATTAAATTCCTTGATGTCTAATAATACGAGGTCTGTCCATTGTAGCAGTTCCTTTACTTCTTCATTCCATATACTGCCGTTGGTATCTATACAGATGTGGATGCTTTGTTCTTTTAATCGCTGGAATAACGGAATCAGTGCTTTTGCTTGCAATGTAGGCTCGCCGCCGCTGAAAGTCACACCTCCTTTTTTACCGAAAAAAGCTTTTTGGCTGACGGCCATACGCACAATTTCGTCTATTGTTGTTTCCGTACTTTCACCTTTGGTGTCAATTGTGTCGGGGTTGGCACAATAGAGGCATCGGAAATTGCATCCTTGTAAAAATACGACTAAGCGTAAACCGGGACCGTCAAACGTCCCCATTGACTCGTAAGAATGGACTCTGATCATAATGGTTTGTCTTTAAACTGGTAAGGGCAGGTTTAAAACCCGCCCCTACGATGAATGTATATGTGATGTTACATTCTTTCGTGGAAAGAACGGCTGATTACTTCCAGCTGATGTTCACGGCTCAATTTGATGAAGTTTACGGCATAACCTGATACGCGGATGGTTAGTTGCGGGTATTTTTCAGGATGTTCCATTGCATCTTCCAACATTTCACGGTTCAGCACATTTACATTCAGATGATGTGCTCCTTTGGTGAAATAACCGTCCATCATGGTTACCAGGTTCTCTATACGGGTTTCCTGGTCTACCCCTAGTGATTTTGGTACGATAGAGAACGTGTTACTGATGCCGTCCTGGGCATCACGATAGCGTAGTTTGGCTACAGAACTCAATGAGGCGATGGCACCGTTCTTGTCACGTCCGTGCATCGGGTTGGCACCCGGAGCGAAAGCCACTCCTTTGGCACGACCATCAGGAGTGGCACCTGTTTTCTTGCCGTACATTACATTGGAGGTGATAGTCAGCAGTGACAGGGTAGGGCGGGCATTTTTGTATACCGGATGTTTCTTTAATTCTTCACTGAAGAAATAAACCAAATCTACCCCTAAGTGGTCTACGCGGTCATCATCATTACCGAAGCAAGGATATGCATTTTCAATATCAAAGCCTTCGGTCAAACCTATATCATTACGTTTGGCACGTACTTTGCCGTATTTGATGGCAGACAATGAGTCAATGGCAATGGACAGACCGGCTACGCCATATGCCAGATTGATACGTGGATCGGTATCAATGAATGCCATTTGAGCCTTTTCATAATAATATTTATCGTGCATATAGTGAATGATATTCATCGCATCATTATACACACGTGCAATTTGCATTAATACTTTCTTATAATTAGACCATACTTCTTCAAAGTTCAGCAAGTCCCCTGTCAATACAGGAATATCTTTCACCATTACAGTTCCTGTATTCTCACAACGTCCGCCATTGATAGCCAGCAATAGGGCTTTAGCCAGATTGCAACGTGCTCCGAAGAACTGGATTTGTTTGCCGATAGCCTGATAAGAAACGCAGCAGGCGATACCATAATCATCACAGTTACGCACTTCGCGCATCAGCGTGTCGTTTTCGTATTGTATAGAAGAAGTGTCGATAGAAACTTGTGCACAGAATTCTTTGAAACCTTCCGGCAATTCCGGACTCCACAGTACAGTCATATTAGGTTCGGGTGACGGACCCAGATTGTATAGTGTCTGCAAGAAACGGAAGGAAGTTTTTGTAACCTTGGTACGTCCGTCGTTGAAGCGTCCGCCGATAGACTCGGTTACCCAGGTGGGATCACCTGCAAAGATATCGTTGTATGATTGCATACGCAGATGACGGACCATACGCAACTTGATAATGAACTGGTCTACCAGTTCCTGCGCAAATGACTCGTCAATTTTACCATGATCCAAATCATATTGAATATAGATATCCAGGAATGAAGAAACGTTGCCCAATGACATAGCTGCTCCATCTTGTTCTTTCACGGCAGCAAGATATGCCATATAAACCCACTGAACAGCTTCTTGTGCATTAGTAGCGGGACGACCCAAGTCGAGTCCGTAATATTCACCCAATATCTTTATTTCTTTCAGTGCTTTGATTTGTTCGGCTACTTCTTCGCGCAGGCGGATACGGGCATCGGTCATCGGACTGGTGATATTGTGCAAATCTTCTTGTTTTGCTTCAATCAGTCGGTCGATACCATACAGTGCCAAACGGCGGTAGTCACCGATGATACGCCCGCGTGCATAATTATCGGGCAGACCGGTCAGGAAACCGAGTGAACGGAAAGAGCGGATTTCTTCGGTGTAAGCATCAAATACGCCATCATTATGGGTTTTGCGATAATGAGTAAAGATATCCTTTACTTTTTCATCTACTTCCACACCGTTTTCATGGCAGGCTTTTTCTACGACTTTGATACCACCATAAGGTTTGATGGCACGGCGCAAAAGTTCATCCGTTTGAAGACCTACAATCAGTTCGTTTTCACGGTCAATGTATCCTGCTTTATGTGAGGTGATGGTAGATACTGTTACATTATCAAGGGAACGAACTCCGTTATTGGCACGTTCTTCTTCTAGTGCCTTGAGGCATTCGTTCCACACTTTTTTAGTTCGCTCTGTGGGGCCTGCCAGAAATGAGGCATCGCCCTCATAAGGGGTAATGTTGGTATGTACGAAGTCTGAAACATTAATTTCCTTACTCCACAATCCATCCTTAAAAACTTTGTTCATTTCCATACTGTTATTCCATTATTAAGAGATTTAGGGCTGCAAAGGTACTCCTTTTTTGTGAGCTATGCATCACTATTAGTAGGTATAATGCGAATACTTGTGCATTTTTAAGTATAAAGTGGTCAATAAATGAAAAAACAATAAGGACTCTTTATAACAATTCCATAAAAAATAAAGCTAATTGGTGACAATAAACCAATTAGCTTCTAAAAGTAGCGGAACCGGGAATCGAACCCGAGTTTCAGCCGTGAGAGGGCTGCGTCCTAGGCCACTAGACGATACCGCCATCAGTTAGTCTTAATTCTTTTTCTAAGACGGTGCAAAGTTAGAAGTTTGTTTTTAATCTGCAAAATAAAAAATGATTTTTTTTATGCTATTACTATTATAAATCGGAATTTAATTTCTATGAAGAAGTATCATATGTTTTATGTAGTAAAATTGAAAGTCTAAAAAGCACCTTTACTCTTCCTCCCGAAAGCCTTGACAGCAAACTGTTGAAAAATGAATATAAAAAATAAGTCGTAAAATTAATTTACGACTTATTCGCGGAAGCTGGGGGATTCGAACCCCCGGTACGGTTACCCGTACGTCAGTTTAGCAAACTGGTGGTTTCAGCCACTCACCCAAACTTCCTTCTTATCAGAAGCGTTATCTCTCAAACGCGGTGCAAAGATAAGGGGATAAATTGAAATATGCAAACCTTTTGCTCTTTTTTTTTAGATATATTTTTTGATGGAAATAATAAGG
>NZ_JBCOCI010000007.1:0-72932 GCF_040929485.1 Phocaeicola sp. RTP21198st1_B8_RTP21198_201120
TGGCAAAATCCTGAGCAACTTTTTGTTGCTCAGGTACTTAAAAAGTTTAATTTATAATAGTGTTGCGGAATTAAGGTCTAACATGTATTTGTGGGTAAACGGACGTTATGTAGGCTACAGCGAGGACAGCAAACTGGAAGCCGAATTTGACCTGACTCCGTATTTAAAACCGGGTCAGAAGAATCTGATCGCTTTCCAAGTATTCCGCTGGTGCGACGGTAGTTACCTGGAAGACCAGGATTTCTTCCGCTACAGTGGTGTGGGACGTGACTGCTATCTATATGCCCGCAACAAAAAACGCATTCAAGATATCCGTGTAACTCCCGATTTGGACGCAGCTTATCAAAACGGTAGCCTGGCTATCAATCTGGATTTGAAAGGCAGTGGCAAAGTCGATTTGGAACTGGTGGATGCACAGGGCAAGCAAGTGGCAACCGCTACCGCCAACAAATCCGGTCTGGTAACGATGAACGTAGAAAACCCCAAAAAGTGGAGTGCCGAAACACCTTATTTATATACGTTGCGTGCCAGTATGCAGGGCAGCAATGAAGTAATTCCCGTCAAAGTAGGTTTCCGCAAGATTGAATTGAAAGGTGACCAGATCTTAGTTAACGGTAAAGCAGTCCTGTTCAAGGGGGCCGACCGCCACGAAATGGATCCGGACGGAGGCTATGTAGTATCTCCCGAACGTATGCTACAGGATATCCAGATAATGAAGCAATTCAACCTGAACGCTGTACGTACCTGCCACTACCCGGATGACAACTTATGGTACGATTTATGTGACCAATACGGTATCTATGTCGTAGCCGAAGCCAATATAGAATCTCACGGCATGGGCTACGGCGAAAAGACTCTGGCCAAGAACCCCTCTTATAAGAAAGCCCATCTGGAACGTAACCAGCGCAATGTACAGCGCGGATTCAACCACCCAAGCATCATCTTCTGGTCATTGGGTAATGAAGCCGGCGACGGCCCCAACTTCGAACAATGCTATCAATGGATTAAAGCAGAAGACCCCAGCCGTGCCTGCCAATATGAACAAGCACGCCAGAAAGACCATACCGACATCTTCTGTCCGATGTATTATGGCTACGAAGGAATGGAAAAATACGGTCAACGTACCGATGCTACCAAACCATTGATTCAGTGTGAATATGCCCATGCAATGGGTAACTCGCAAGGTGGTTTCAAAGAATACTGGGATTTGATTCGCAAATATCCGAACCTGCAAGGTGGATTTATCTGGGACTTCGTTGACCAGTCCTGCCGTTGGAAAGGAAAAGACGGTGTGATGATTTACGCTTACGGTGGAGACTTCAACCGCTTTGACGCTTCTGACAACAACTTCTGTGACAATGGTTTGATCAGCCCCGACCGCGTTCCTAATCCGCACATGTATGAAGTAGGCTATTTCTATCAGAACATTTGGACTACTCCCGCCGATTTAAGCAAAGGGGAAGTAAATGTGTTCAATGAGAACTTCTTCCGTGACCTATCCGCCTACTATATGGAATGGCAAGTACTGAAAGATGGAAAAATAATCCGCACCGGACGCGTGGATGATTTAAAAATCGCTCCTCAGGAAACAGCCAAAATTACGTTGAATATCGGCAAGACCTGTACCTGCAAGGAATGGTTGCTGAACGTTTCCTACAAACTGAAAAACCGCGAAGGTTTGCTGCCTGCAGGTTTCACCGTCGCCAAGAATCAGTTGACACTGAATGATTACAAAGCACCGTCTATGGATTTGAAGAACGTGGAAACAACCAATGTAGCCACCGTTGTTCCGCAAATCATCGACAACCAATATCATTATCTGATCGTAAAAGGCAATAACTTCGTAGCCGAGTTCAACAAACAGAACGGTTACTTAAGCAAATATGCAGTGGACGGAACGGAAATGCTGAAAGAAGGCGCAGCCCTGACCCCTAACTTCTGGCGTGCCCCGACAGACAATGATATGGGAGCCGGCCTGCAAAACAAATATGCAGCATGGAAGAACCCGGGATTGAAACTGGTTTCCTTGAATTCCAAAACAGAAAATGACCAGATAGTAGTGAATGCGGAATATGACATGAAGAATGTTTCCGCCAAATTATATCTGACTTATGTCATCAACAACGAAGGAGCCATCAAAGTGACCCAAAAGATGACAGCCGACAAGAATGCCACAGTATCTCCGATGTTCCGCTTCGGTATGCAAATGCAGATGCCTAAGTGTTTTGAAACCGTAGAATATTATGGTCGTGGTCCGGTAGAAAACTACAGTGACCGCAACCACAGCACAGACTTGGGTATTTATCGCCAGAGTGTGAATGAACAATTCTATTCCTATATCCGTCCGCAGGAAACAGGAACCAAGACCGATATCCGTTGGTGGAAGCAACTGAATGCCGGTGGTAACGGCCTGAAGGTGGTAGGTGATGCTCCATTCTCCGCATCTGCCTTGCATTATACCATCTGTTCACTGGATGATGGCGAACAAAAAGACCAGCGTCACTCGCCCGAAGTACAGAAAGCAGACCTGACCAACCTGATTATCGACAAGGCTCAGATGGGATTAGGTTGTGTAAACAGCTGGGGAGCTCTGCCGTTGCCTCAATATATGTTGCCTTACGGTGATTATGAATTTACTTTCATCCTGACTCCGGTAAAACATCAGATTGAAATAGAATAAGACAAGAATTTAAACGATAGAAACAGGGTGGCTGGATTTGGTTCTCAGCCACCCTATTCTATTCTCTCTGTTCTTCATAGCTACCGCCATCTACAATTTCCTATGCAACAAGTGTAACACAAGTAGCTGGCCTAATCATCTCCTTTCAAGATACATTTTCCACCTTTTTTCCCTTCAAATCCTTCATACACAACCAATACACTGAATATCAAACTATTACAATGAATCATTCTTATTCCAATCCTTCATAAATTCTTCATAAAGTTATATCCGTTCCCTTTGCATGAACCAACCACGGGAATCCATTCCGACAACCCATCGAATCTTTTTCCTTATTTTACCGTACCCGATTACAAACCTCGGTTGTATTACTCATAAAGAACAATTAAACACTAGTAAAATGAGACCAGACGGCTATTTGAAAACAGCGTGGATCATGACCATATTATTCAGCATCATCCTTCCGCTTCATTCACAAACACCCCGGCAATTCTCTATAGAATTAAAGGACAAACCACTTCCCGCTGCCCTTAAACTAATCGAAAAGGAAGGTGGAAAGAATATTATCTTCTCCTATAACGAAACTGAAAGTTACCGGGTTACAGCCTCCATCCGGCAAAAAACTGAACTTGAAGCCATCGGCACTGTCCTGAACGGCACTCCTTTCATTTGCAAAGAACGGGAAGAATACTTCGTCATACAGAAAAAGGGAAAGAATGTACCCACCACCGAAATACGAGGACAAGTAACCAATGAAAAGAATGAACCGCTGCCCTACTCCAATGTACTCTTATTGACCCCCGGCGATTCCACCTTTGTAAACGGATGTGTCACCCGTGAAGACGGAAGTTTCCTGATGATAGCGGAAGAAGGGAGACCTTACTTGATACGGGTTTCTTACATAGGCTATAAGACAGAAGTGCAACCTTACCACCCTACTCCTACGTTTCACCTGCTTCCCGACACCCAACTGATGCAGGAAGTCACCATCAGCGCCCGACGCCCCATGATAGAAGTGGGTCCCAACGGACTAAAAGCCAACGTGGCAGGAACTTCCCTGGCCCGAATGGGGTCTGCCGCAGAAATGTTGCCCCATCTTCCTTTCGTCACCGGCCGTAACGGCGAATACAATGTAATGGGATGTGGTTCTCCTGTAATCTATATAAATAATAAGAAGGTACGCGACATTACAGAACTGGAGCGTATCCGAGCCAACGAAATCTTATCCGCGGAAGTCATCACCACTCCCGGAGCCGAATATGCCTCGGACGTAGCAGCCGTCATCCGCCTCCACACCATCCGCCGGCGCGGACAAGGGTTGAGCGGCCATTTCAATACGACTTATTCACAAGGACATTCTGCCAACGCCAACGAATATATGGCATTAAATTATCGCACCGGCGGTCTGGATCTCTTTGTAAAAGGCTATCTGGCACAACAAAACTCGTATGGAAAAACCACAAATATGAACCGCATCAAGGGTTCCGCCATTTGGCAAACCAACAAAAATGATGTGCAAACCCATAAGAGCCAACGTTTTTCCGGTGAGCTGGGATTCAATTATGAACCGGATGAACACCATTCTTTCGGTCTGCGCTATATGCCCGAAACCGGAATAGGGAATGCAGACAGAAATTCATCCGGTAGAACCGTCACCAGACGTAACGATGAAGAAACCGACCGGATAAACTTTACTACAGCAGAACAAACACATACAGGTTGGGATCACGCGGCAAACGCCTACTACGCAGGAGAACTGGGCAAATGGAATATTGACTTCAACGCCGATTATCTATTCAAACGCTCGCATTCCGACCAGAACGCCATGAATAATGACGATGCAACCGTGCAAGCAGACAGTCGTATGCGCAGCTCCCTCTATGCCGCCAAGCTGGTAGTCAGTGCCCCTTTATGGAACGGACGTTTTTCATTCGGTACGGAAGAAACTTTTACCAACCGCCATGATATCTTTACCCAAAACGGTTTCTCTGCCGATGCCGACGACCACATCAAACAATCCGTATATGCCACATTTGCTGACTATTCAAAATCCATCCGCCATTGGAAACTGAATATGGGAATACGTTATGAACATCAACAAACAGATTATTATGAAAAAGGAATAAGGATAGATGCACAAAGCCCTACCTATAATGATATTATTCCTGTATTGGCCGCCAGTTGGTCACACAATGGCAAAAGTTTCAGCCTCTCTTACCGGTTAAGGAAAAATAATCCCGACTATAGTTTATTGACCAATTCCATCCGCTATCGCAGCAAATATGAGTATTCTCAAGGAAACCCTTTGCTGAAAACACAAAAGACGCACCGTTTTTCGGCCAGTACCTCTTGGAATTGGCTCTATTTCTCAGCCTATTTCAGCCGTATTCTCAATATGTATACCAATATAATTATGCCATACAAGGAAGATACACATCCGGGCGTCCTCTTATTTGCCACACAGACCATTCCTACAACCCATAATTACGGCATTAGTCTCAACGCCTCTCCCAAGCTAGGGTATTGGGAACCGCAACTCAATGTGAATATGGCTTTTTTGGATATGAATGCGAATAAAATAGGAATCACCGAACGCCGGAACCAACCCCGTTTCTATATCAGTCTGGACAACAACTTCAACCTTCCCAAAGGCTGGTTCTTCAATATAGAAGGATATCTCTCCACCGCTTCCCGGCAAGGATTTTTTGTAACGCGCACGGAAGGACAAATCAGTGCACGCTTATCCAAATCATTTTTAAATGAAACATTAAACATAGCACTTACCGCCAATGACATTCTTCATACCGGTTACTATCATTTCAATTTATACGGCATAAACGCTTATATGGAAAATCGGATTTACCGCGACTTCCAACGCTTTGGCCTCCAAGTATCCTATAAATTCAATGCCACCAAGAGCAAATATAAAGGAACCGGAGCCGGACAAAGTGAAAAGAATCGTCTGTAACCCCAGCGGAGAAAAGGAAATTTCCGTACCTTTGTTCACGGAAGACAAAGAAACATGCAGATTTTATTCAGGAGAAGAAACCATAAAGAAGAGCACTTCGAACGACTGTTCTCAGAGATGTACCCACGCCTCGTCCGTTTTGCCACCACCTTGATGGACAATACGGAAGAAGCCAAGGACATAGTAAGCGAAACCATGGAACAAGCCTGGAAGGAGTTCGACCAACTGAAGGAAAACACCCGTAGCGCTTGGCTCTATGCCGCCGTGCGTAACGGGTGTCTCAACCGTTTGAAGCATTTGAATGTGGAACAGCAACACATCGACCGCCTCACCGAAGCCACCCGTGCGGAAATGAATCAAGGTTATCGTGCACACGAGGCACTGTTGCAGCAAGCGGAAAACATAGCCCACAGTTTGCCCGAACCGACTTGCACCATCTTGCGAAGCTGCTATTGGGAGAAAAAAACATATCAACAGGTAGCCGAAGAACTGGGAATCAGCCCCGACACCGTGAAAAAACATATATCAAAAGCATTGCGGACTCTACGCGAAGCGATGCTGGGAAAGGAGGAGAAACAATGAAAAAGGAGTTTTCAACAAATGACCACATCCATCCGGACAGCGGAAAGGATACCCATAACCAAAGCTCCCAAGAAAACGGGACTTGGAATGACCATCAATTGGAACAGCTCTTCGGTGAAGCATTGGGGGATACTCCCACCGCGGACGAAACCCGGAAAGCCTGGCAGACATTCATCCGTCGTCACCGTATCAGACACCAATCTATCCGCCGGATAATGATACTAGGTATAGCCGCCGCTGTCATCGCCTTGGCACTTGTATTCCAGCCTTTACTGCAACCTGAGCAGCAGGAAGTGGAAGTCTTCACTTCACTGGAAGTTCCTGAGGAAATTACTTTTCGGAAAGAAGGGAAAAGGATAATTGTAAACACCCCGCCCGCTACCATTACCTCCGTTCAATTAAGCGACGGAAGCAAGGTATTGCTCAGCGCAAACAGCCGTCTGGAGTATCAGAAAGAGTTTACAGATACCATTCGCAGTGTCAAACTAAGCGGAGAAGCCCGTTTTGAAGTAGCCAAAGACGCTTCCCGCCCCTTTATAGTCTGCACCGAGCAACTACAAACACGAGTATTGGGAACGGTGTTCGATGTGAAAGCCTATCCCCGTTACTCGCCGGATGTCATCCTCTATCAAGGACGAGTGAATGTAAGTCATACCAAGCGCCGTCAAAGCCGGGAAATGCACCCGGGGGAACAAATATCCTTGGATAAACAAGGAAAACTCCAATTGAAAAGAGTCGATACGGAGAAGAGAAAAGGATGGGCGGAGAATAAATTTTCTTTTGACAATACCGACTTGAGGCAAGTCATGCAAGAAATAGGTTCATGGTATAACATCAGCATCGTATTCCGTTCACGTCCGTTGCTGGACGAACGCATCTATTTCCATATCAACCGCCAACTCCCGATGAATACCGTACTGGATGCGCTGAATGATTTGAAAATCGCACAGTTCACCATGAAAGAAGGAAAAATAATAGTGGAAACACCACAAGACAAGAAACGATAACATCAATGGGAGTTCAATAAACAAGCCTATATTTTCATCTGGAGATTAAAATATCAGCGTTCTTTTCATCTTCAGGTGAGAACCATTCGGTTTATCCCCCTGTGCTAAAGAACCTACAGCACTATCTCTTTTTCCAGTCCCCTCGTGTGAAATCGGGAATCTCCACCGGAACACTGCCCTGCCGCACGGAACGCTCGCTCAGTTCCGTAATGCAGGACCATTCGGCGGCATCATACACATCCTGATCCAACGGCAAACCGTTCCTCAAACAATGAATAAGCCGATAGTCCATGATATAATTCATTTCATTCGGCATATTCTTCCGCCGGGCCTCTTCTCCGATAACAGCTGTAAAAGGATGTTTATACTGCTCCATCATCCGCTCAAACTGCTCGCCGGACAAAGGCTCTTTTCCGTATTTATCCAGCATAAGACAGGGAACGGGATATTTCTGCATGAATCCCTTCGTGCCGCACACCGTCTGATGGCGGCTGTACGGGCGAGGAGTGGTCACATCATATTGCAACAAGATAGTTCTTCCTTTTGCGGTATGAATCAGCGTGGTATTCACATCCCCCATCTCATAATTCTGTGCCGCTTCTTCGGAGGATGCGCCAAACGCCTGTCCGGCATAAGCAGAAAGACCGGCCTGACGCGAGGACATGGAAACCAGATATTCCATACGGTCTCCCCGATGAATATTCATCCATTGGCAGACAGGACCCAAACCGTGAGTAGGATAAGGATTCCCCGTATGCTGCTGACTGTAAAGCTTTATCCAGTGATTGTGATACCCACCCGCCTTTTCATCTGCAAAATAATGCTTGCGCAAGTCATGTATGTATGCCCCCTCGGCATGAGTGATCTCTCCCAACACCCCCTGCTGCACCATGTTCAATGTAGTCAAGGCAAACGCATCGTAACAACAGTTCTCCAGCATCATGCAATGACGGCGGGTTTCTTCGGCTGTATCCACCAAACGCCAGCAATCGGCCACACTCATGGCGGCAGGAACCTCCAAAGCGACATGGCGTCCCTGCTGCAAAGCATAAACCGCAATCTCGGTATGAGTCAGCCAGTCTGTACAAATATAAACAAGATCTATCTCTTTACATTCGCACATCCTGCGCCACATCCCCTCTTCCGAATAGTTCTCAGCCTTGGGGCGGCCGGACTCCTGCAAAATCCGCTCTGCACGCTCTATGTTTTCCTTCCGCAAATCACAAAGCGCTTTCACCTCAATGCCTTCCAGGTGCATATATCTCTCGAGTGCAAGAATGCCCCTGTTTCCTAATCCGACAAAACCGATCCGAACTACGGGGATGGCAGGGCAGGTTAAATTAAGTACGTTGGGTCGTTTCATGGACTGCTTTATTTTTCTGACAAAGATAAAGAGAAAATTCGAGAATGGGAGCGGATTGGAGCAAGAAGGTTGTAAACAAGGGATTTAGAGAGAATCGAACTGCGATATCGAAGCCAAACCGAAGCCATCGAAAAGCCAACTGAAACCGGGCGACAACTATGTTACCGCCGAGAAAGTTCGCAATGCCTATTTAGGTTTGGGCATGAACCACGAGACGCAGGTCGGTAAACTCAAAAGTCTGCGCAGCTATTGGAAATACTGCGTCGTTTACAAACACCTCGCGGAGTTCGTCGAAAAGCGGTACAAGGCCAGCGATATTGCGCTGAAAGAGCTTACTCCGGCATTCATCACCGACTTCGAGTTGTTCCTCAAAGTGGAAAAGAACCACTGCAATAACACGATCTGGTCGTATACAGAGGAATAAAAATTTAAGTAAAAAACAGCCGTATAAAACGGTTGTTCTTATTTGTATCTTGAACAAATATCTTGTTGTTTAGCGGACAGATATATCTTTCCTATACTCTGACGGTGTTGTCTTCATCCTCTTTTGCACATACCGACTGAAATAAGAAACAGAGGAGAAATTCATTCGTTCGGCAATCGTAGTTAAAGACAACTCTTTTTGTCGCAGCAAGCGGGTAATCTCTTGAAGAGTAAAACGGTCAATCCAATAAGTGGCAGGTTTGCCGCTTACCTTTTTACATATCTCCGACAGATAATGAGGTGTTATGCAAAGCCGGGATGCATAAAAATCGAGATCTCGATTTCGGATATATTCGCCGTTATATAACAGTTCTATGAAATTTCGCAGTAAGACCGTAATACGCTCCGATACCTGCATGGTATTCTGACTGCGTGCATGAATATCATAAAGGTCGAGGATGTGCGCCGTAAGCAGGCTTCCCATCAATTCTTCCCAAAACAGATGCTCTTTATCTTTCAGACGTTGCCGGATACAGCGCATTGCCTGCTCGCATACTTGAAAATCATGAGAGGAAAGTTTCATGACCGGATTCTGCAAGAGTGATAGATACCCAATAATGCCGTAATTGCTGCGAATAGCAATCGAGGAAACGAACGCATCCGAAAGGTTCATCAGGATACCTTGAAAGTCTTCGGAGTCCGAAAATTCCGATACGAGTGTGGCGTTGGGCAGAATTACATAATCCCCGGCCGCGATGTTATAACGGGTATCCTGAAACGTGAAACCCATATTTCCTCCGCTGCAAAGAATATGGATTACTCTTCCTGCATATCGTAAAGCATTAAATTCCTGCAATGTATCAGCAAAAATAATCCCGTCGAAGTCTGTATGTGTCATTTCTCTTTCATTTCCTGCAAAAATAACGAAAAACCACGAATAGTGAAAATTCTTCCCCGAATAATGAAACAATAAAATGATAGGTACCCTGTAACTTTGCATCAGAATTAAAAACCATAAAGGATATGAAAAATGTAAGATTAAACAATGGAGTAATGATGCCTGCTATCGGGTTCGGTGTCTTTCAGATTCCTGAAAACGAAACGGAACGAGCCGTAAATGATGCTATCGAGATCGGTTATCGGAAATTCGATACGGCCGCTGCTTATTTCAACGAGGAACAGTTGGGAAATGCCATCCGGCAAAGCGGTATCAAACGGGAGGAATTCTTCATAACCACCAAATTGTGGGTGCAGGACTACGAGTACGACGATGCCCTGCGGGCTTTCGACCTCTCGATGAAAAAGCTCGGGTTGGACTATCTTGACCTCTATTTGATGCACAAACCGTACGGGAATTACTATGCCGCATGGCGGGCGATGGAGCGGCTCTATAAAGAGGGACGCATCCGGGCTATCGGGGTTACGAGTTTCTCTAATGAACGCCTGCAAGACCTTTTCTTGCATAACGAAATAAAACCCGTCGTAAACCAGCTTGAAACGCATCCGTTTTTCCAGCAGCAGGCTGCCAATGCTTTCTTACAGCAGGAAGGCATCCAGCACGAAGCATGGGCGCCTTTTGCTGAAGGGCAGAATGACATATTCAATCATCCTACATTGAAAGCGATAGCAGAGCAACACGATAAGGGGGTCGGAGCTATTATTCTTCGTTGGCTGAACCAGCGTAACATCGTGGTTATCCCGAAATCCGTACATAAGGAACGGATGATCGAGAACTTCAATATTCTCGATTTTACGCTGTCCAAAGAGGAAATGGATGCCATCGCCCTGCTGGAGACAGGGAAAAGTCCTATCTACGATGACATGGATTTACTTACGGTAAAAGGTATCGGGTTGCACAAAATCCATGAATGATTTCAAAAAACAAATAGAATATTACCCCTTAAAACAGAATCATATGCAGACTGTAAAATTGAACAACGGCATCGAAATGCCGGTATTAGGATATGGTGTATTTCAAGTATCGCCCGAAGAGTGCGAGCGTTGCGTACTCGATGCCATCGGCGCGGGTTATCGGTTGATAGACACGGCGCAGGCGTATTATAACGAAGAGGGCGTGGGTAATGCCGTCGCCAGATGCGGCGTGTCCCGTGATGAACTTTTTCTCACGACCAAAGTGTGGATTACCAATGCCGGAGAGGAAAAGGCAACCCACAGCATCGACGAATCGCTCCGTAAGTTGCGCACCGATTACATCGACCTGCTGCTTATCCATCAGCCGTTTAGCGACTATCCGGGAACATGGCGGGCGATGGAGAAAGCGGTAAAGGCCGGAAAAGTCCGTGCCATTGGGCTATCGAATTTCTATCCCGACCGCTTCGTGGATATGGCCGAATGTGCCGAAATAAAACCTGCCGTAAACCAACTAAAAACCAATGTATTCAGTCAGCAGTGGGATGCTGAAGCTGAAATGAAGCCCTATGATACACGTATCATGGCTTGGGCCCCACTGGCACAAGGCGATCCCGACCTTCTGACCAATCCCATACTGACGGCTTTGGCCGAACGATACAATAAAACGGTACAGCAAGTCGCCCTGCGTTACTTGGTGCAACGCGGCATCATCGCCATCCCGAAAAGCACGCATATCGAGCGAATGAAACAAAATCTGGATGTATTCGATTTCACACTTACACCGGAAGATATGGAAAGTATCCGTCCGCTCGACAAACCTGCCGACTTCCGCTGGTCGCACCGTAATCCCGAACTCGTAAAATTCCTTCTGAATTACGACAAACAATTTAACCCTAATAACAAATAATAACCCATGTATAAGTCATTGAACAACAAAGTCGCTCTTGTAACCGGAGCCGGGACGGGCATCGGAAGAGCTATTGCCCAACGTCTGGCCGATGAAGGTGCTAACGTATTGATTGTAGGCCGCACGGAAACGACACTTGTCGAAACGGCTGCTTACAGTGATAAAATCTCCTATCTTGCCATCGACCTCGAATCGGAAGACGGGATACGCACTATCATCCGTACTGTCGGAGAACGGTACGGTCGTCTCGACATTCTTGTCAATAATGCCGGATGGGCACCCGTCACCCCGTTTGCAACGATGAAAATCGACGAATACGACAAGGTATTCGCCATCAACGTGCGTGCCGTTGTCATGCTGACACAAGCCTTCCTGCCGATGATAAAGGCAGCAAAAGGCAATATCCTGAATGTCACGACAACTATGACAACCAATCCTATCGCGACGATGGCGAACTATGCCGCCTCGAAAGCTGCCGTCTATACCATGACACGTGCATGGGCGAAAGAGTTGGCAAAAGACGGCGTGCGTGTCAATTCACTCGGCGTGGGGCCCATCGAAACCCCTATTTACGGCAAGACCGAGCTTTCGGACGAGGCCGCGAAAGCCCACAAGGATATGGTAACGAAGAGCGTGCCTCTCGGTAGAATGGGACAGCCCGAAGAGGTTGCCGCCGTCGTCGCTTTCCTGACGAGCGACGAAGCCAGCTTCGTAACCGGAGCCGACTATAAAGTGGACGGTGGTGTAGGTGCATAAAACAAATAACAATAAAAAGAATGAATATGAAAAATGTATTGATTATCAGCGGCCATACAAACCTTGCCGCATCTGTAGCCAATAAAACGATTCTCGAAACCCTGAACGAACGGCTGCCGGAAGCCGAAATCGTAAAGCTGGATGAACTCTATCCCGATTTCAAAATCGACGTGGAAGCCGAACAGCAGAAATTGCTCCGGGCAGACATCATCGTATTGCAGTTCCCCCTTTTCTGGTACTCCGCACCCTCCATATTGGAACGCTGGATGGAAGAGACTTTCCGTCACGGATTCTCGCACGGAAGTACCGGAGACAAACTCAAAGGCAAGAAACTCGTTCTCTCTTTCACAACGGGAGCACCCGAAGCATTGTATAGCCACAAGGGGGCGATGGGCTACACCATAGACGAATTTTTAGCTTGCTACAAAGCAACCTGCCGACTGACACACATGGAGTATAGCGGCAGTGTTTATACCTGCGGCGTAAGTTACGGCAACCGTACCACACCGGAACTTATCGAGCAACAAAGAAATATATCAGTAGCGCACACCGAACGTCTTATCGAATTACTCGAAACGCTCTAATGCTTGAAGACAGACTACATAATTTCGATGATATAGTATTCAGTTGCTTCCTACCCGATGACTGGCTGAATGAATTTCGTATGCCGCAACACGTACTCGTGTATGTTTATGCTGGTTTTCTACTTTGATGGCCTGATGCTGTTCGCTTTATAAAAAATAAATCTCCACCGAGTTCCACTTAAACAAACTCGAAGAAACAGATTTATTTACTTATAAAACGAACATTTATGATACATCATACCATGCGGATCGTTTGGTGGAATCCGCCACCCAAACCGTCACAGAAGAACTGTTCCGCGACTTCGGCAATACACTCCGCATCCTCTGCGACGAAGACGTTCAACAGTAAACATAAGCCTTTTTATCCATACAACTAAGGTCTTTATTCCTATTATCTTCTATAGTCTTCCAGTGCAGACCGTACAGTCCACTGTAGCAGACCGTACAGTCCATTACGGCAGACCGTACAGTCCATTACAATGGACTGTAGAAGGTTTCAGTATAAAAGCCCTTAATCATCCGGAAGAAAACACTTAGCCAAAGAGAAGATGGCACTTAAGAACCGCTTTATAACCAGACAGGTCCCTTTTCCGGGAAAAAACAAAAAGGATGTGTCCGGGCCGAAGTGACAGCCACAGGACACATCCTCTGTTTTCTAATGAGAACAGTACAAACTGTGCTTAAATAATAGAAGTACGCTTGGTAAATTCTATAATTTCAGGAATATAACCGAATGCCAGACCGGTCACCGTATCGGCACAACCATAATAAACGGCTACCCGTCCCGTTGCCGGATCATGCAAAGCCGCACAAGGGAAGCATACATTGGGCACATCACCCATACATTCGTAAGGTTCACGCGGAGAGAGGAGATAAGGTCCCGAACGGAACTTCACCTTCCAAGGCTCGTCCAAATCAAGCAATGCCGATCCAAAGGCATAGACATAACCATTGCAGGAACGAAGCACACCGTGGTAGAACAACAACCAGCCTTCACTGGTTTCGATAGGAATAGGACCGGCACCTATTTTCAAGCACTGCCATGCACTCTGTTCAAAAGGCGCAGGCGACATGACATGCCGATGGCGTCCCCAAAACTCCAAGTCGGGCGACTCGCTATAATAAATATCTCCGAAAGGAGTATGCCCGTTGTCACTGGGACGGCTCAACATGGCAAAATTACCATTAATCTTGCGAGGGAACAGCACGCCATTACGGTTGAAAGGCAGGAAAGCATTCTCCACCTGGTGGAACGTCTTGAAATCCGTAGTCCATGCCACGCCGATGGTGGGCTGGCCCTTATATCCGTTACACCAAGTCACATAGTAACGGTCATCGATAAAGCAGACACGCGGGTCATAACCATACACCCATTCACCTATCTCGGGGATATCACACTGGAACTGCAACTTCTCCGGATTGATGTCCCAATGAACGGCATCCTTGCTGAATCCCACATGAAGCGCCATCCGGCGGTTTGTATCATCACAACGGAACACTCCGGCATACCCTTCGCCGAAAGGTACTACCGCACTATTGAATATACTATTGGATGTAGGCAGCAAATCACGGGGAATGATAGGATTCGCACTACATCTCCACATTACATTTTTACAACCTTCGGGACGCTCCTCCCACGGCATACCGGGCAACGGATTGCCCGCAATCTTCAATTCACTCATATTCTCTTTTTTGTTAGGTTAATAGTTTTTCTCTATTTCTTGTCTTCGTGTGTGAAGGGTACAAACCAGGTCATCAGAAAGGCCGGAATGGTAGCCACCAGCACAAAGATGAAAAACAGTTTATAGCCCAACCAGTCGCTGACATATCCGGACATCATACCGGGCAACATGACACCCAGATTCATGATACCCGATGCAAAAGCATAATGCGCCATCTGATGAGGACCGGCAGCCACTTGCTGCATCATGAACAAGGTAAGCCCCACAAAGCCGAAACCATATCCGAAATACTCCAGCACAATGGCCCCTCCGATAAGGGGCGCACTCTGCGGTTGGAAAATGGCAAGCAGCGTGTAAGCCATAAAAGGCAGATTGAACACACAACACAAGGAGAACAAAGTCTTTTTCAATCCACGTGCGGAAATATAATATCCACCCAGCAATGAACCGAGTACGAAAGCTGCCGCTCCGAAGGTTCCATAATAAATACCAATCTCCTGTTCTGTCAATCCCAAGCCACCCACATCACGACCGGCTTTCAGGAACAAAGGTACAATTTTCATCACAAACCCTTCGGCAAAACGATATAAAATAATAAAGCAAATATAGTAAACAATATGCTTTTTCGTAAAGAAGTTCCGGATGACATTCCATAACTCGGTCATACTCTGCGAAAAAGAGGTGACCGAATGGGCGTGCTTGCCCGAAGGTAACATACGGGTATGATAAATTCCCAAGGCGAACATCACTACTCCGAGGATAATCATAATGACCGTCCAGGAATAAAGTACCGCATCTTCTGCAGGCCCTTCGTATTCATCTTTCAGAAAACCGGCCAGATAGACCAGCAAGCCTGTACCGATAATCTTCGCCACATTATAAAAAGCTCCCTGCCAACCTATATATTTAGCTTGTTCCTGCGCATTCAACTCGTCCATATATACTCCGTCACAGGCCACATCGTGCGTTGCTCCGCTAAAAGCGACAATGGCGAACAAGGCAATAGTGACCGCAAAGAAAGACGGAAGATGAAGCGACAAAGCGATCAACCCGAAAGTAACTCCCGACACCATCTGAGTGAGGACAACAAAGAATTTCTTGGTACGGTACATCTCCAGCAACGGACTCCAAAGGGGTTTCAGTGTCCAAGGAAGCATGATAAGGGAAGTCCAGAAGGCTATTTTCGCATCACTGACTCCCAGACCTTTGTACATCAGTACGGCTACCATATTGAGGACAACAAAAGGGAGCCCCATACCAAAATAAGCGGTGGGAACCCAGAAAATAGGACTACGGCGTCTGGACGGAGTTGGGGTTTCGGTTGTTTTCATTTATATCTAAGTTTTAAGGTTGTTGAATTCGGCTATAACCGAAGATAACTTCATCTCCTTCTGAGAGGGGATGAAGTTACCTTTCGGAATCTATTAATGCAATAGGACGAAGCATTTGGTAAATCAGTCAGTTACAGGAATAAAGCTTACCGCTTGTCCACCACCTTTTGCCATGACTACAGACAAGGTATCGGCTGCTGTCACCTCTCTGTCCTTAATCTGATAAGAAGTAGGATTTGTTTTCCAGTCGGCATCTTCTCCATCAGCATAAATCACCGCATGGTATTTTTTATCTTTCTCAAGGAAATCCAGAGGAATGGTCAGCGTACGTGCTTCCTCATTGGTCGTAGCTCCTAAGAAATAATTGTCTTTCGCTTTCCGTACTACGGCTACAAACTCTCCCGGTTCGCCCTGCAAGGCTTCAGACCAGTCACAGTCCGCATCAAAATCCCGGAAAAACTGGAAAGCAGGATGCCCTTCATAATTCTCAATCATATCCGATGCCATTTGCAATGGAGAATAAATGATTACCCAATTGGCAATCTGCTTTGCCAAGGTGGTATTCACACGGCTGTTTCCTTTATCCAAGTCATTCCATTTCTTGCGACGGGGAGAATTGCGTGTCTTTTCATAAAGAATATCAAAAGTACCCGGCGTATAATCCATCGGACCGCCCAGCAAGCGGGTAAACGGCAATAACTCGTGATGCTCTGGAGGATTACCTTCACTCCATCCGTTCCACTCCATACCGCGGGCGCCTTCCCGTGTCATCATATTGGGGTAAGTACGACGAATTCCTGTATCTTTGATAGGTTCGTGGGCATTAACGGTTGTATGATAACCGGCGGCAGTCTGCACCACCTTGCGGTAATGGCGTACATTGAACTGTCCATGATGGCTATGACCGCCCGGCAGTCCTCCGGCATAACCGGTCTTCACGCTGTGCACTCCCAAGTCGGCATACCATTTGTAAGCATTGTCCAACTGGCGTTCGTAATTAAAGATATTGCCACCTGTTTCGTGGTGACCGATTATTTCAATCCCTTTCTCCTTGGCATAACGTGCCACCTCTGCCATATCAAAATCGGCGTAGGGTTTGGTATAGTCAAAAGTCTGCATACCGCCCCAACTTTCCCAGCCTTCATTCCATCCCTCGAACATTACCGCTTCTATGTTATTGGCAGCAGCAAAGTCTATATAACGTTTGGCATTAGCGGTGGTGGCGCCGTGGCGTTCATCCATCGTCCACGTTTCGACTCCCAGATGCATTCCCCACCAGATACCTACGTATTTCATAGGACGTATCCAGCTCAAATCCCCCTCCAGCACACAAGGCTCATTCAGATTCAGTATCAGGCCGGAGTTTATCAGACCTACCGCTTTGGGAGCTATCTGAATACTGCGCCACGGAGTCACGAAAGTCCCTCCGGCAAAACGGGCTTTCACCCCATCGGGCCAGGAAGCCAGTTCCGATTTGAAGTGACAACCTTCGGTATGCTTCAAAGTCATTTCGGGGAAATCGGTCAAAGCTGCTTCGTGGATACTGGCATATACCCCGTTATCTGTTTTGAAAGTCATCGGGGTATTGGCATTATCCACCTTGCTGACGGGCAGGGTGCGATACAGCAATTCGTAGGTTTCAAAACTGGCGGGAATAGACCATGACTTGCCGTCTTGTGCCAAATTAAATGAAGTGAGCTCATCCATTACGAACACACTGTCCACTTGGGGTACTTGATATTCATAGCGGAAGCCCAGGCCGTCATCGAACACGCGGAAACGGAGGGTCAGCTGTGTATTTGCCTGGTCTTTCAAACGCACGGCCATTTCGTTATAATGGTTCCGGATTGATTTATTTTCTCCCCAAGGTTGGGTCCAAGTTTCATCCTTTGTGGTGTACTCGGTACTTTCTATCAGAAAACCTTTGGAAAGATTTACCCCGTCACGGCCTTCAAAGCCCATAACGGAGGGGGTGATGAATGGATTCCCTCCTACAGAAACTCCGTAGGTCATCTCTCCCGCTTCATTGAGATTGAATACTAATTTTATATTGCCATCCGGCGATGTCAATTCTGTGGGGCGAGAACACCCACAAAACACGACTAACAAAAATAATACATAGTAACTGTATGCCTTCATAATATTAAATTGGATTAATGATACAAATATAAAACAATTAAATAAGGTATTACACTTATCGAAGGAGGAAAATTATTTTAAATGGGAGAGGGAATGATAAGCTTATTTGTACTGACAGCATTAATTTTGTACTTTTGTCACATATAACAAAGTGCAAATGAATATAAATCAGAATTATAGAGAAGCAGTAAAGGCCATAAAAGAAGCTATCTTACGAAGCCAGTACCGTGCAGCCGCATCAGTAAATAAGGAACAATTATCTCTTTATTACGGCATCGGGCGTTACGTGTCGGAAAATTCCCGTACAGGCTTTTGGGGGAAAGGTGCCATTGAACAAATATCTTCTCTGTTACAAAAAGAATTGCCGGGGCTGAGGGGATTTTCAGCAACAAGCATAAGAAATATGCGTATTTTTTATGAAGAGTGGGATAAAGTTTTAAATCATCCGCCATTGGCTGATGATTTGGTGTTGAATGAAAAATTGCTTCTTGTAGCAATTCATCAGCCAGTGGCGGATGAATTTAATTGGTCAGACTTCTTTTCAATCGGCTTTAGTCACCATACCGAAATAATATCCAAAGCCAAGACTTTAGAAGCAAGACTATTTTATATACATGAGTGCGCCATTCGCTATTGGAGTAAATACACGTTAAGGGATTACTTAAAAGCAGATCTATACAGCCATCGGGGAACTTTACCCAACAATTTTGCACAAACATTGCCTGATACTAAGCAAGCGCTAAAAGTTGTTTGTTCATTCAAAGATGAATACTTGCTTGATTTCATCAATGTGGAGGAACTGAAAGCAGGAAGAGGACTTAGACGAAAAAATAGTAGAAAAGGCAATTTGTTGCCAATGTGAAGAAGTTTATTATGACCTTCGGACAAGATTTCAGCTTTATAGGCAATCAATATCGCATGGAAGTTGCAGGAGAAGAAATGTTTATTGATTTGCTCTTTTTCAATCGGGAGCTTAACTCCTTAGTCGCAGTTGAGCTTAAATCCGGAAAATTCCGCACTTCTTATTTGGGGCAGTTGAATACTTATCTATCCGCTTTAGATACATATATCAGAAAACCGCACGAAAACCCTTCTATCGGAATAATTCTTTGCAAAGAAATGAACCAAACCTTTGTAGAGTTTGCCGTTCGTGATTATAACAAGCCGATGGGAGTTGCCACTTACCGTGCATCTAAAGATATGCCGGAACGACTTCGTAACGCTCTGCCAAACATTGAAGATTTGAAAAAGTTATTGTAATACAAACGCCGATAAAGCCCTTTTAAAGACTCTACCGGCGTAAGTTCACCTATTAAAAAAATCAGAATTCCAAGTCAGCCAACTGAGGATTATGATCGGAAAGCAAAGCTTCCGGTACTTCAGCCGGTATCTCACAGTTCTTTACCAGAACTTGCGGAGTGACAAAGATGAAATCAATCTTTTCACAATCCTCGGCCGGAATACGGGCAAAATCATGAAAAGTATAATCAACGCCGGTCACACGGGCAGCCGTCTTATAAGCATCCTTCATCACAAACTCGTTGGTAGTAATCGTTTCGTATGCATCGCTCGCATCGGTCACATTAAAGTCACCCGTAACCACTGCGGGGCGTTCGCCTACGATCTCTTTTATCTTACGAATAATGAGCAATGCGCTTTGACGGCGAGCCTCTTCACCTACATGGTCAAAATGAGTATTGACAGCCATGAATATCTTTCCGGTGGCCTTGTCTTTAAATTTCGCCCAAGTGGCGATACGGACACAAACCGCATCCCATCCCATCATTCCTACGCTATCGGGATTTTCGGCCAACCAGAAAGTATTGGAGTCCAACACCTCATATTTGTCCTTACGATAGAATAGCGGCGCATATTCACCTGCTGTCTTCCCGTCATCACGTCCCACACCGATACCATCGTATTCGGGCAAGCCTGCACGAAGATCCTGAAACTGGTTATGCAAAACTTCCTGCATACCGACAATATCCAGTTCACGGTCCTTAATAAACTGGCACACACGGTCTTTCCGATATTGCCAATTGTTCAAACTGTCTTGCGGATTGTCATAACGGACATTAAAAGTAGCCCAACGAACGTCGGTCTTCTTCTCTTCCGCACAGCCGCCCAATAACAGGACGGCTGCCAATAAAAATAGAATTTGCTTCATTTTGTTTCTTTTTATGTTCCCTAGGATACAAAGATAGCAATTTCTATCGGAAATTATTCGGAGTATGCCACTGACCTTTATCATTCATCGTATCGGCCACATCCCACCATACACGGCTACCCTGGTTCACATTGCCCGGTTTATTAGGGTTACGGGACTCGCTGTTAGGATAGTTGATGCGTTTGATAAGCTTGCCGGACGCCACTTCTCCATTGGAATTGTTTCCATTAACCGGAGCCAGCAGATAACGCGGATAGTCGGTACGACGCACTTCTGCCCATCCTTCATTTCCATTCGGGAAAACGGCAATCCACTTCTGAGTAATAATCTGTTCCAATTGTTCTTCCTTACTACCACCGGCAAATGCTTTTACGCCATCCAGATGACTGATGTATTCATTGGCCTTGTCCGCATCAATTTCATAATAATCCATAGATGCCTTGATACCTTTCAAATAAAGAGCTTCAGCAGTTTCATCCACCAATGACGGCCAGCGCAATGCTGCTTCCGCTTTCAGGAACAAACTTTCAGAATACCCCATCCAGACTATTTCACGGGCCAGATTCCACCAATAATCCTTGTTCATGGCATCAGATGACAGAATACAACGGTTGGCAGAGTATCTGTTCAGATAAGAGCCGCCTACATTGGTTTCTCCATTCATCACCCCGTTGAAATCTCTCTTCAGATTCTCTGTGGGAAGCGGACTGGTAGTCAACGAATCAAACGGAGTAGGACGGAACCATAAAACTTCACAACGAGGGTCGAGATAACAATTCTCTGAATTCTCATTGAAAGTAACGGCATCGGCTGCCGCACCTTCTTTCAAGGCCTGATTCTTATAGGCCCGTTCCATTTCTTTCGACAATACAGCATTGCCGGTCCAGCTGAACAACAATGCGTATATATTTTCATTACCGCCGGCGATATACTGACGTTTTGGAGTCTGCTTCATATTGTCATCCTGGCTTTGCATCAGACCGGCCGGATCTGTCAAAGCTGCTTTTGCCTGAGTCTGGGCCAATTCCGGATTTACATTGGATACACGCAAAGCAAGGCGCAAACGCAGTGTGTTGGCAAAACGACGCCATTTGTCCACATCACCTCCATAGCATTTGTCATTGTCACCTAAATCATACTGACTGACAGCAGGAAGATTTTCCTGGTGCAACTCTGTTATAGCCTGATCCAACAGCTGGAAAAGGATATTATAGACCTCTTTCTGAGGCGTATAAGACACATTTTCTTCCGGCGGCATAGCTCCCTTCACATAATAAGCGACGGGAATATCTCCGTAAGTATCTGTCTGCATGGACAACAAGAAAGCATAATAAATGCGGGTAATATAGAATGCCGTATGATAATAATCCTTATTACAGAAATAGAATGTCTTGACCAACTGACTGTATTCCGAAGTGCTGCGGTCATCATAGAAATGCTTCCATCGGCTGGCCGACCATCCATCCGTATAAGAATAGGTAGGCGCCTGATTCACAAAGCCGCTGACATTGTTTCCCCAATAACCGGCATAGATATCATGAGTCAGATTGGTCGTTGTCTGATAATCATTGTAAAGACCTTCGTAGGTGAAATTGGCAAAAATACTTCCGATAGCGCCTTCCATCCCTTTCAAACTTGCCATGGCATTGTCTGTCAAGGTGTAATCAATGTCTATTCCATCGGCCGATACATTCTCCACAGTCGGGTCGTAAATCGGTGCGTAAGGATTTGTATTCAATTCCTCAAAATCATGGCATCCGGCCAGAGCCAGCAATGAGCATAAGGCTACGGATTTATATAATTTGATTTTCATAATCAGTTTTTCCTTTTAATTAATTAGAAACCTAAGTTGATAGAAATACCGAAAGTACGTGTAAACGGCAACGATGCATAGTCAATGGCTTGTGAGAACATCGTAGTGTCATAGCCGCCTTCGGGGCTTGTACCCGGCGTGTGCTTCATCAGATAACACAAGTTACGTGCTACAAATGAAACATTCAGCGAGTTGACAGGAGTCTTCTTCAGCATAGATGAAGGGAATGAATAGCCGATTGACAATTCTTTCAGTTTAATGAATGAAGCATCGTAGATGAAATCCTCAGCCTGCAATGAGCCGTAGTATTCTGAGGCGGAAACCTGTTTTGTATTCACCTCGCCTGATTCTGTCACACCGGGGAATACCATCATATAGTTGTTTTCCTCACCACGGTTCAAGGTACGCTTAGCCAAACCGTTTCCGGTAGCCAGCATCTCGGAATAAGAGAAGATATCACCACCGAATTTCATATCAAACAGTGCAGACAGTGTAATCCCTTTATAAGTAAAGGTAGGAGATACAGACATGGTCAGCTTAGGTTGGATATTACCGATAGGTTTGTTCACATATTCAGACTCATTGGTCACAGTCATGGGCAAACCATTTTCATTTACGATAATATCACCGTTTTCATTGCGCTTATAAAGCGATGTAGCATAAATCTCGCCTAATTTGTGTCCGGCGCGTGTACCTACTTTTACAGGGAAGTTTCCATCACCGTTAAAGAACATATAGTTCACATTTTCTTCCGGAGCCAGTTCTTTCACTTTCGATACGTTGTGAGCCATATTCACATTCAAATCAAAAGCGAAATCCTTTGTTTCTACCAGAGTGGAATACAACATAAATTCTACACCTTGATTGGTTACCATACCTGCGTTTACCCATTGGCCACCACTCCAGGGAGCTGCTGCGGGCACTTTCATAATCTGGTTCTTTGTTTTGCTGTAATAGTAAGTAAAGTCAAAGCCCAGACGGTTGTTCAAGAACTTCATGTCCAGACCTGCTTCATAAGAGGTCGCGATTTCAGGCTTCAACTGATCGTTCATCTTCACATTATCCTTGGTCGGAGTCAATACACCATTATCGAATTTGAAAGAGTAGGTGTTGTATAACTGATAAGGGCTTGTGTCCTTACCTACCTGTGCGGCAGACAGACGTGCCTTGGCAAATGTTACCCAACTTGGCAACGGTTTGTCGATGGAGCGCAAAAAGTCGGAAACTACGAAACTGAGGTTGGCAGACGGATAGAAGAAAGAATTGTTACCTGACGGAAGAGTGGATGACCAGTCGTTACGAGCTGTCAAATCCAAAGACAGATATTCCTTCCATGCCATCTGTACAGAGCCGAACACTGAGTTCATGGCACGCTTGTAACCATCCTCACTACCGGTTCTCAACAAATTGGCCGCATTCAGCATCCAATTACCTTTATCCACCATATTACCTACGCCCACACCCAAAGTTTCCGAACGCTGGTACATAAAGTTACCACCGACATTGAAGCCCAGACGGAAGTTATCAGTCAACTGACGGTCACCCATCAAAATGACTTCAGCATTTGACTCGAAGAAGTTTTCTTCACTACGATCCATTGAGTCATTCGTAATCATGGAAGTATTGGCTTCTCCATTGATACCATCACCCGCATTGGTGCTTTGCACTCTGGTGCGGTAGTAGTCAAAAGCGTATTTGGCAGACAGATGCAGCCAATCTGTGAAATTGATTTTCATGCTATAATATCCGAAAGCACGCCAGCGTTCATCTGAATTCTGACGCTGATGCAATACATAATAAGGATTACGGATACTGGCAGTAGGTCCTGTCCAGTTCACATGCGCATGAGTTTCATCAGAATATTGTTTCAAGTCATCCAGACGGACGTTGTTAGGGATTCTCATCAACTGGGAAATAGCACCGTAATCACCATACAGTGGACGGTTATCGGCTTTTGTACGTGAAAGAGAAATCTTTCCGTCCATAGACACCCATTTGTTCAATTCCGTTCCTGCATTCAGGTCGGCATTCACACGGCTCAAACTTTCAGTGGGGAATACACCGTCATTATCTGAGTATCCGAAAGAAGTACGGAAATGTGATTTCTCTGTACCGTTGCTGATAGATACGTTATGCGTATGCGAGAAACCGGTATCAAAATAATCTTTCAACTTATCCCCATAGTTAGAGTAAGCGTAAGTTTCTCCGTTCCAAGCCTCTTTCATGCTTCCATCCAATACCGGGCCCCAGCTTCCGCTATCCGTTTTGTCATACACCGCAGTCTTGGCATCTTTTGTATCAATATGTCCTTGTCCGTAACGGCGTTGCATATCCAATGTCTCGCCGATAGCTGTCCAAGTGAAGTTACCACTATAACGGATTCCGAAACCATCTTTCTTACTGCCTTTCTTTGTCGTAATCAAGATAACGCCATTACCTGCACGCGAACCGTAAAGAGCAGCCGCATTCGGACCTTTCAATACCGAGATGCTCTCGATGTCATCCGGATTAATGTCCATGGAAGCGCTACCACGGTCAACACCATCATAGCGGGATGCGCTTGAAGTGCTAGTGTCGCTGAAAGGAACGCCATCCACAATCCATAACGGCTGATTGTTGTCGGTAAGAGAAGAGTTACCACGAATGGTGATTTTCGTAGAACCACCTAAACCTGTAGCCGAAGTATTCATCTGAAGACCTGCCACCTTACCTTGCAAGGCACTGGTCACAGACGGGTCACCTGTCTTGTTCAGTTCATCACTTTTCAGTTCCTGAACCGCATAACCCAACATCTTCTTCTCACGTTTGATCCCCAAAGCGGTTACCACCACTTCGCCAATCTGCTGTGTGTCTTCCTGCATGGTTACGTTCAGTACATTCTTGCCATCGGGCTTCAACGTTTCCGAACGGTAACCAATGTATGAGAACACAATCTCGCCATTTCCGGGAACCGACAAAGAATAGTTACCTTCAAAGTCAGTAATCGTACCGGCTGTAGGGTTTCCTTTCACTTGTACGTTTACACCAATCAAGGCCTCTCCTGTCGCATCAACCACTGTTCCGGTCACTGTATGCTCCTGTCCTGTCTGTTGAGGTGTCTGAGGTTCTCCGGGTGCTGATAGATAGACAATATTATCCTCTATCTTGTAGGTGATTCCCTTGCCTTGCAAAGCTGCATCAAGTACAGACTGCAATGAACCGTTCTTTACATCAATGGCATTCACCGGCGTTTCAGCCAGTTTGTCATCATAGAAAAACTGATAGTTAGACTGTGATTTGATGTTCTTGATTACCGCTCCAAGAGTTGTCTTGGGAGTTGAAAGAACAATTTGTGCGCGGGTCCATTGCATGGGTGCAGCCACAAACAAAAGAATCAAAAGTGCCCTGAGTAATTTGGGCTTTCTCATTAATTGATTGCCTTTCATAATTTATTAAATTAGTTAACACTGACTTATTTTTCTCCAGTGAAGGGGTTCTCATGCCCCTTTCGAGAATAAAAACAGGCAGCTAAAAGAAAACACTTACTCCATCTCGTTCTTTTTTCTAAATTTTCTAGAAAAAACAGAGGAAAGGCAAAAGTAGTGATATCATCGGACTTTGACGTATAGAAGAAATATTTAAAAACAAAAAGGGGATGTACTCTTGCAATGCTGCCAAAAGAGAACATCCCCCTCCAACCTCTCTTTACAAAAGAGAAATGCATGGTGAAACTTTTATTTCATTGTTTCGTCTTTTGAAAATGAATAAGGCAAATCACTTTCTTGTGTTCCACGTTGCATATTCGGACGGTCGGTCATCTTGAAATCGATAACACCACCTTGTAACAATTCATTGTGTTTCAAATAATTCTTGGTATAAACAGTACCGTTTACACGCATTTCATCTACATATCGGTTGGTATCGCTGTTATCCGGTGCGGTTATTACCAAGTTCTTTCCGTTTTCAAAATGCAGTGTCGCTTTCTTGAACAACGGAGCACCCAGAATATATTCATCTGTACCGGGACATACCGGATAGAATCCTAATGCAGAGAATACATACCATGCCGAAGTCTGTCCATTATCCTCGTCACCGCAATATCCGTCAGGTCCGGCTGTATACATACGGTTCATCACCTCACGCAACCAATATTGGGCTTTCCAAGGCTGACCCGCATAATCATACATATAAATCATGTGCTGAATGGGCTGGTTTCCATGTGCATAGTTACCCATATTCATAACTGTCATTTCACGGATTTCATGAATCACCTGTCCATAATAGCTATCATCAAAGATAGGGGGAACCGAAAAGACAGAATCAAGCATGGTAACGAACATTTCCTTACCTCCCATCAAGTCAATCAAGCCTTGGGGATCATGGAATACAGACCAAGAATAGTGCCAGCTGTTTCCTTCCGTAAAGTCACCTCCCCACTTCAACGGTGAGAATTTAGGAGCGAATTTGCCGTCCTTCTGCTTGCCGCGCATCAGCTTGCTTTCCGAATCAAACAGGTTCTTGTAATTCATGGCACGCTTGGCAAAGAGTGCGATTTCCTTCTTCGGACGTTTCAATTCTTTCGCCAGCTGATAAATACACCAGTCATCGTATGCATATTCCAATGTACGGGCTGCATTCTCATGAATCTTCACATCACAAGGCACATAGCCCAGCTTGTTATAATATTCATACCCCAGACGTCCGGTAGAAGAAACTTCAGGATGTACAGCTTCCGTTCCATGAATCAGTCCTTTGTATAATGTTTCCACATCTTCCACACGTACTCCTTTCAGATAAGCATCGACCAAGATAGAAGCTGAATTATTGCCGACCATGCAACCACGATGACCGGGGCTGGCCCATTCGGGGAAGAAGCCGCTTTCCTTATAAGTATTAATCAAACCTTCCTGTATTTCCTGATTTACCGAAGGATACATCAGGTTCAAGAAAGGGAACAAGCAACGGAATGTATCCCAGAATCCTGTATCCGTATACATATATCCCGGCAATGTTTCCCCATTGTAAGGACTGTAATGAACAGGTTGCCCATTGGCATCCAGTTCATAGAATTTACGCGGGAACAACAAGGAACGGTACAAGCAGGAATAGAAAGTACGGTATTGATCCAATGTTCCACCTTCCACTTCTACTTTACCTAAGACCTCATTCCAGGCATCTTTACCTTTCTGTACCAATACTTCAAAACTGTCTCCACCCAATTCCTTCAGATTCTGAATTGCTTGTTCAGGACTGATGAATGAAGAAGCGACACGGGCATGAACTACTTCGCCTTTCTTTGTCTTGAAACCGATAACGGCTCCGGTATGGAAATCAGTCTGCTCCAGTTTACCTTCTTTCAAGGTTACAGGAACACTGCCGTCCGGTTTTTCAGGCTGTACATCGTTAGAGAACGTAGCCTCATAAGTAAACGGCTTATCAAACTCAATAACGAAATAATTCTTGAAGTTGGCAGGAACACCACCACTGTTGCGAGTGGTATAGCCCACAATTTTGTTTTCTCCGGGAATCACCTTGATAGATGAGCCACGATCAAAAGCATCAACCACTACGTATGAGTCATTTTCAGGAAAAGTAAAGCGGAACATAACGGCACGTTCCGTAGGAACCATTTCAGTCACCACATCATGTTCTGCCAAATAAACCTTATAATAATAAGGTTTTGCAATTTCAGCTTTATGAGAGAACCAACTTGCACGCTTGTCCTCCTCAAATTCCGGTTTTCCAGTTACGGGCATGATGGAAAATTGACCATAGTCATTAATCCACGGACTGGGCTGATGGGTTTGTTTGAAACCACGGATTTTATTAGCCGTATAGACATACTGCCATCCGTCCCCCATCTTTCCTGTCTGGGGAGTCCAGAAATTCATACCCCATGGACGGGATATGGCAGGATAAGTATTTCCTGTAGAGAGTTCAAAGGAAGACTGTGTACCTACCAACGGACTCACATAGTCTGCATAATCCTTTGCCTGCACAAACAGTGTAACACACAGGACTGCAACTGATAGAAATAATTTTTTCATGATATTGTTATTTGGGTTAAGTTATACTTTTTAATTCTTTATCTGTTTTCCCCATTCCGTCGGTACGGAGCTCATGGTAATCTCCATCGTTCCCCCACGTACTATGTCATTATGGGTAAAGAAAGGAACATCCAGTGGTTTTCCGTTCAACAGAACCGACTCAATGTACTTATTGGTCTTCGAGTTGTTGTGGGTACGGATAACGAAAGTCTTGCGGTCGGGCAGATTAATCGTCACCTCCTCAAACAACGGACGTCCGATAGAATAAACCGGCTTGCCGGGACATACCTGATAGAAGCCCATGGAGTTCAAAATATACCATGCAGACATCTGACCGCAATCTTCATTACCCGACAAGCCGTCAGGAGCATTGAAATACTGGTTATGCAGCACACTGTCAACCAATTCCTGAGTACGCCATGGACGGTTTACATAGTTATACATGTGAGTAATGTGATGACTCGGCTCATTGCCATGCGCATACTGGCCTATCAGTCCTGTGATATCAGCAGAGGTAGCCTCTCCTTCCAACTGGGAAGAAACCGTAAACAAAGAATCCAGCTTTCCAACGAAAGCATCCTCTCCACCCATCAACTTCACCAATCCCGGAATATCATGCGGAACAAACCAAGTCCACTGCCATGCAGTTCCTTCACAATAATCATCATTACGGTGATTGGAAGAACGGGGATTGAACGGGGTACGCCATTCACCTTTACTATCCAATCCGCGCATGAAACGGGTGGCAGGATCAAAATAAAATTCGTACGCATCCGCAAAACGGGCATATTTCTCCTTGGTTTCAGTATCTCCCAGGCTGTCTGCCAACACGGAAATACACCAGTCATCGTATGCATATTCCAACGCTTTCGCAACCGATTCATTCTCACGATCACACGGGATATAGCCAAGGGTATTCTTATAGTAACGAGCCTTAGGCATTACATAAGGAATCAGCCAACCGGGAGCGACAATGCCGGTCGTATCATATTCCGCCGCACGCAAACATGCCTTGTAAGCTTCCTGCACATCAAAATCGCGATATCCCTTCACATAAGAATCGGCTACCAACGAAGCCGCATGATACCCTACCATCGTTCCGGTATAATTGGATACACAATCCCATTTCGGGAAAATACCACCTTCTTGATGCTTCTTTATCAATGAACGGATAAACTCCGTATTCAACTGAGGATCGACAATAGTCAGTAACGGATGTAACGCACGGAAAGTATCCCACAAAGAGAAAATGGTATAAACCGGATGTTTCATGTCGGTGGTATGCACTTTCAAATCCATTCCCAAGTAACGCCCGTCTACATCTGTAAACAGATTGGGACTTAGGAAAGCATGATACATAGCCGTATAGAAAATGGCACGCTGGTCTTCATTATTGGTTTTGACTGCAATCTTTGACAGGCATTCATTCCATTTCTTCTTAGCATCGGCACGCACTCCATCAAAATTCCAACCGGGCATCTCAGCCTGGAGGTTCTTATAAGCACCTTCCGCATCAACAGAAGAGATAGAGAACTTAGCCAGCACTTGTTCGTCTTTCGCCGTTTCAAAATGCAAAAGCATTTTGCATACAGGAATCTGTTTGTCATTTTCCTGAACAGTATCCGTGTACAAAGTATACGTGAAGGGTTTGGAAAATACGGCATAAAAATAAAGATCCTGCCGGTATGCCCAATAGGCACTGCGTTTGCGCCCCCGCAACACAGTATCATTCACAGCCTCCACTTCCATGACCTGATTGATTTGTTGCTGAATATTATAGTCCATATCCAAGATAAATCCTGACTCCTTACTTTCCGGGAAAGTATACCGATGCATTGCCGCACGCTCTGTTGAGGTCAGTTCGGCTTTTACCCCGTATGTATCCAGGAAGACAGAATAATATCCCGGTTCGGCATGTTCCTTTTCATGAGAAAAAGCCGATGCGAAAGGACGCTTCTGGCTTTCTGTTCCCAAGAAATCAGTGCGTTGCACACCTACAGTCGGCATCAACAGGAAATCTCCGAAATCCGCACACCCGGTACCACTAAGACGTGTATGGGCAAAGCCATTGATCGTAGTATCTTCATAATAATATCCGGAACAAGAATCCCAACCGTCAATACGAGTATCTGGTCCCGGCTGTATCATGCCATGGGGAACCATAGCACCCGGATGGGTATGTCCATGGCCTCCTGTACCAATAAAAGAGTTGACATAGTGGGTGTAATCATTCATTTCATTGCCCTCAGAATCACATGCGGTGAAACACAATAACCCTAGAAGACAGCCGCTTAAGAGCATGTTGATTTTCATAGTTCTTTATTTAAAAATTATTTCGTTTCCGATGAGATAAATATATTGTTATCATCTACTTTCTTATAATTGAAAGGAATAGAGTTACGCAAAGAATTCAGCACAGACTCTATATTATCTTTCTTTTTCAGCACTCCTGAATAAGTATTGGTACTGTCTACATCCGGTGAAAGGATAATCTTCACCCCATAGAACCGTTCCAATGCTGCCGCAATCTGGAAAATAGATGATTTTTCAAATGGAATCAAATCATTATGCCAGACTATCTCCATCTTGGGATCGACCTGTTTTACCTGCATCCGCCCTGTCACCCTGTTTAAAACAGCCTTTTGTCCCGGTAACAAAGTAATTCTGCCTTTATCTGATTTATCTTTTACCTCAACTTCCCCCTCTACCAGAGTCGTTTCAGCAAAACTGTTATCCGGACGGCATTTTATATTGAAAGAGGTTCCCAAGACCCTGACATCCATTGCCTGACTTTTTACCGTAAAAGGTTTCTCATGATTACGTGCCACTTCAAAATAAGCCTCCCCATCCAGATATACATGACGTTCTTTTCCTTCAAAAGCACGCGGATATTTTAAAACAGACGACTGGTTCAACCATACTTTTGTCCCGTCAGGCAACAACATCTCACGCACTTGTCCATGAGCAGCCGATGCTACCACCAATTCCTCCGCTTTATTCCGGAACCAATAGGCCAATCCCGCAGCCAGCACTATCACGCCCACTATAGCAGCTGCATAACGCAACACACTCTTAAGCTTGAACACCTCCTGTCTCTTTTGATTTTCCTGTTCCAATCTTCTACCCAACCTGCGCTCTGCCTTCGCTACCAGATTTTCCTCCTCAAAGGGGAATTTACCTAACTGATAAATCTCCTCCATACGGAATAACTCTCCGGCATTCTCATCAGATTCTTTCATCCATTCATTGATAAGAACAAAATCCTCCTCCGAGCATCGGTTTTCCAAATACCTGATAATAATATCTTCGTTAAGTTTACTCATCTTTTTCCCTATTCATATAGTAAACAATTCAACTTGTAAAAACACTTAGCAGTTTTGCTGAAAATATAATCAATGACAATAATAAATGGCTGAGACGTTCGCGCAAAAATTTCAAGGCCTTATACATATGTGCCTCTACGGTACGTAAAGAAATACCAAGAGTATCAGCAATTTCCTTGTTTTTCATATCATGAAGATAACTCAGTTTGAACACCTCCTTACATTTATCCGGCAATTCATTAATCGCTTCAAAAATTTCCTGACGTAATTCCTGATTCTCTATCTTTTTAATAACTTCAGCATGATCCGGCTGGTAATATTGCAATTTTCGTTCATAGATTTCTATCATTGCCGCACTGTAGTTGTTCTCTATAACCTGATGCTTCAATAAATTTATAGCCTTGGTATATACAGAACGATAAAGGAAAGCTAAAATCTGCTCTCCTATGACGACTGAATCTCTCCGCCTCCACAACTCCACAAAAACATCCTGCACTACATCTTCGGCTTCTTCGGTACCGACCAGCCGTGTCGCATAAAACAACAGCTTAGGATAGCATTGACGAAAGACGGCCTTATAGGTGTCATCAAGTTCCTCGTTCATATTATATAATTCACCTTTGTATGAGGAGGGAGCCAATGTTCCAAATAACGATCCAATCATCCACTGCAGGGGTAGAAAGCTTCCGCTCATCATACAATTTTCACGCAGATTCAACCCGCCTCTACAGCAAAACGATAACAACAAATATCACTTTTAACTCACCTCTTGTACAATTCTTAATAAGTTGAACCAATTATTATCTATACCAAATATTTCCCGGTTCCGGACCCATTTCAAATTCTACAGTAGCACCGTCCATTATTTGCCGGTGTGTGATATAGCTCTTATCGTATGGTTGCCCATTTACTTTCACCGACTGGATATAGATATTTTCACGACTTACTCCAGGGGCCAGTACTGTGAACGTTTTTCCATTATCCAAATGCATCTGTATTTCGGAGAACAACGGCGTACCAATCTCATATTCACCACTTACCGGATTGACAGGATAAAATCCCATAGCACTGAATACATACCAAGCAGACATCTGTCCACAATCCTCATTACCACACAGTCCGGCAGGTGCATTGAAATAAAGGTCATGCATGACCTGCGCCGCATACTTCTGAGTTTTCCAAGGCTGACGTACCTTATTATATAGATAAATCACATGATGGCTAGGCTCATTACCATGAGCATACTGACCAATCATACCTGTACTGAAAAGAGGCAAATCTGCATTACTAGCCGGGATATAAGTAAACATACTATCCAACTTTTCTGTAAAACGATCCTTACCACCAGTCAAGGCAATTAACCCCTTAATATCCTGCTGTACAGACCAAAAGTACTGCCAACCGTTACTTTCACAAATATGGGCAGTGTAGTCATCCGGGCTGAAATTAGGTTGGAATATTCCTTTATCATCTATCGGCTGCATGAAGCTTGATGCCGGATTGAACACATTGCGATAATTCTGAGAACGCTTGTAGAATTCGTCCGCTAATTGAGTCCTCCCCATCTTCCGGGCCATTTCGGCTATGCAATAATCATCAAAAGCATATTCTAATGTCTTGGAAAGCGACCAATTTTCCGCATTATATTCATCCTTTATATTATAAGGTATATATCCTAACTTTTTATACAAACCAATGCCACGATAATTATCCAAATTAGCAGTAGTCACACAAGCCTCCAATGCCTTCTCAGCATCAAAATCACCAATACCTTTCAAATAAGCATCAACAATAACAGGCACAGCATGGTAGCCAATCATCATATCAGTTTCACTTCCCCAAAAGTTCCATACCGGCAAACGTCCGTTCTGTTCATAAAAAGCAATGAATGATTTCACCATATCATTGACACGTTGAGGTTCCGTATAAGTAAATAACGGATGTGCGGCACGATAAGTATCCCACAATGAAAAGGTTCCATAATTCACCCAACCATCCGTCTGATGAATTTTCTTATCGGGACCATAATAAGACCCGTCCACATCACTGTAAATAGTCGGGGCAATCATAGTATGATACAATGCTGTATAGAAATTGACCTTATCGTCCTTGTTGTCACCTGTTATTTCTATTTTTCCTAGCTGGCGGTTCCAATTATCTTTAGTTTCAGCCAAATATTTATCGAAATCATTGTGAGGTGCCTCAGCCGCCATGTTTTTAGCGGCACCTTCCATGCTCACTCCCGAAAGAGCAGTACTCAGAACAATCTGTTCTCCTTTTTCCGTATCAAAATTAAAGCGGGCGATATAAGCCGTACCTACACGTTTACCTTTCAAAGTAATGGCAGTAGTATCCATCTCTACCGAAGCAAACGGTTTGGAGAAACGAGTACGAAAATACACATGCTGGTCTCTTGCCCATCCTTCAGAAAAACGATATCCCTGAATAGTGCATGAGTCAATTATTTCAATATAAGAATCATTGGTAAAATCCCAATTCATCGCTTTCTTCAGATTCAGAAAGACAGCCGACTCCCCTTCAGGAAACGTATAACGCTGGATGCCGCAACGCTCTGTAGCAGTTAATTCCACATTGATATCATAATCTTTCAGCAACACGCGATAGTAACCTGCTGAAGCCTCTTCATCCGCATGAGAGAATTTGGAATAGATGCCTAAAGGAGCTTCCGCTTCCTGATAAGGCAAAGTAACAGGCATAAAAGAGATATCATACAAGTCTCCGGCTCCCGTCCCCGACAAATGGGTATGACTGAATCCGGCAATCGTACTGTCCGGATAAAAATAGCCGGAAATACGGTCCCATCCGGGCAAGCCGTTATCCGGACTAAGTTGTACCATTCCGAAAGGCGCTTGCGCTCCCGGATAAGTATTGCCGGTAAAATCGGTTCCGATAAACGGATTCACCAATTGGGTATAATCGGTTGACGGCTGGGTTTGTTTATTGGACACACAGGCTCCAAATGCCACTAAAGAAATGAATAGCGCGAGAACAGGTGTTTTCATACTTAAGAGGTTTTTCATTATTACTTTGTTACAAAAATACACATTATAATAATACGAACAACCTTATTATGAAAAACACTTAGCTTTAATTCATTATTTTTTCGTATTTAAATAGTAAAGAAGGGATTCTTTCACCTTTTCATCCGAAGTTACAATCAAAAATTCACCGCCTCTTTTATCATACAGAAAGCAATAGGTCTTATAAAGAGCTATACCTGCTATCTCTTCCCAAGGGAATGTCTGTTTCAGTTTCGCCTTGTCATATGTCAACCCTTCCGGAGTTATTTCCACCCAAGTCTGCCCTGCAATACTCCGCTTATAAATTTTATTTAGTCTGACAGGCAGCATAATCAAGATATAGATAAGACACAAGAACCAAATCAGCAGCGGGCTGAACAGGCTTTGCTCTTCGGGAACAATATAGTGCCCTGTACACAATGCAATACAAATATAAATGATAAACAACAAAGAAAAACTGAAATGACGGATGTCCCACAATTTATACAAAGCATACTTTTTCAGGCTGATATTATAATCACAAACCACGACACCTGGTTCCCGTGTCAGTTTGCTTTTCGGTATGCTGAAGATACGCAATATCTGGATTCCCCGCTTCACGCCGTACCCGAATAATAAAACCATCACACCAAGATTTATCAAGATCCACCACCACAATGATTCGTTTGCCAAAGCCGGTTGCCCGACAAGCACCATTGATGCAAAAGTGATACCCGCCACCAATAACAACATACTACAAATTACAGTTAAAATCCATCCTCTTGTTTTCATAATAACCTTTTTACTTTATTCCATGACGGGAAACAAAGATAAAAGATTATGGCTAGATAACAAATAAAGAGCCGTCGAATTATTAATCACAGACCATATTATACATAAAATTGCCTGAAAGCAATCTTATTTGCCATTCCTTCACACCTCGAATTTAAATTGTTGTTTGGTTAGGAAGTTAGAAGTTTTTTCGTATGTTTATCGCAAATATTAATGAAAAACACATTTCTATCTATGAAAAAGAGTGATATTCTGTTCTTTTTATTTATAATAGCATTGTTTCTGCCCTTTTTTATTAGTGATACCATTTATGAATGATACAAATCTTTCAATGCAATCCATGGTATGGTTATGAGTTTTGTGAAGTTCGCCATTCTAGCTACTTTGGGAGACAAAATTCATCTCTTCCCTACCCTACCTTTCCAATACTTTCCCTACCTTTGTGCCATAAGTACGTATGACAAATACCAATATGGAACAACAACAATCATCTTATAAAGAAAAAGAACGTATAGACCTTCACGAGCCGCGACGCTTCAAAGTTATCATTTTCAATGACGACTTTACTACAATGGAATTTGTTGTAAAGATATTAACTACCGTTTTTTTCAAATCAACGATGGAAGCAGAAGCTTTGATGATGCAGGTACATAAAAGTGAATCGGCCGTAGTAGGCATCTATACGTATGATATCGCCCGGTCAAAAGTACAAAAAGCCACCCGTATGGCTCGTGAAGAGGGATTCCCTCTCCGACTCACGGTTACACCGGAAGAAGAATAAAAAATCAAGAATAAGATATGGATATACCAAATACCGATTCGGTGAACTACGCTTTCGCTTCTGCGCAGAGCCAAGCGATGCAATATCGGCATGAATTTATCACGCCCGAACACTTATTGAGCGCATTGCTGAAACAAGTTCCTTTTCAAAAAGCATTGGCAGAGTGTTTTTGTACCCCGGAAGAACTGTCCCAGTCCATTTCCGAATATCTGTCAAAAGAAGTGGAACGAGTTCCTCAAGAAATAGAATATGAATTGGAAATTTCAGGTCAACTCTCCGAGCTGCTGCAATATGCCTATATGACAATCAGCCATTCAAGCGCAGAAGAAATGGATGTTCCTCATCTGGTACAAGGAATGCTTCAACTGGAAGATTCATGGGCTGGCTATCTGTTAAAAAAAACAGTGGGCGAAGATATGCCGGAATTCCTCAGCACCCTCATTTCAAATTACGAGCACATGAATCAGTTTCAAGAGGAAACTTCCTCTGAGCAAGAGAAAAGCGAGCCTTGGCGTAACTATGTTACCTGCCTCAACGAGGGCCTGCAAGACCGGAATCCGCTTATAGGCAGGGATGTGGAATTGGAACGCACCATTCAGGTTCTCTGCCGCAAAGAAAAGAACAATCCTCTGCACGTGGGCGAACCGGGAGTGGGAAAAACCGCACTGGCCTACGGACTGGCCGCACGTATAGAAGCAGGCAATGTTCCCGAACGTCTCACAGGTTGTCGTATCTACGAGCTGGATTTAGGCAACTTATTGGCCGGTACACAATATCGGGGTGAGTTCGAGAAAAGGCTGAAAGCCATTATGGAAGGAATACGGAAAGAAGGACACGCCATCGTATATATAGATGAAATACATAACCTGATAGGCGCCGGACGGACGGGAGACGGTTCGATGGATGCCTCTAATATGCTCAAGCCTTATCTGGAAGGAGGAGAGATCCGATTTATCGGCTCCACTACTTACGAAGAATTCAACCGCTATTTTTCGCGTAGCAGAGGATTAGTACGGCGTTTCCAACAGATTGACATACAAGAACCGGGAATCGAGGAAACCATCCACATAGTGGAAGGGTTAAAAGAAAAATACGAAACGTTCCACGGAGTGATTTATGAAGAAGGAGTGATAGCGTATGCCGTTACAGCCGCCGCACGGTACATCAGCGACCGTTTCTTGCCCGACAAGGCCATAGACCTGGTAGACGAAGCCGGTGCTTATCGTGAGATCCACCCCACAGATACAGAAAAACAAACGGTGGACAAAGCATTGATAACCGATATACTGGCACGTATCTGTAAAGTGGATGTACTTGCCATGAAGGAAGAAGACAATGCCACATTAGAAACCTTGCATGAACGCATCAGTGCAAAGATATACGGTCAGGAAGAAGCTGTCTGCCAAGTGGTGGAAGCCGTACAAATGGCCAAAGCCGGGCTACTGGACGAAAACAAACCACTGGCAAGCCTTCTCTTCGTCGGCCCCACCGGTGTGGGAAAGACAGAGGTAGCCAAAGTATTGGCTTCCGAACTAGGTATCGCCCTGCAACGCTTTGACATGAGCGAATATACGGAAAAGCATACAGTGGCCAAACTCATCGGCTCACCTGCCGGATATGTAGGTTATGAAGACGGTGGACTGCTGACAGATGCTATCCGCAAAACTCCCAATTGTGTGTTACTGCTTGACGAAATCGAGAAAGCACATCCCGATGTGTTCAATATTCTGCTGCAAGTTATGGACTATGCCGTACTGACGGATAACAAAGGACGAAAAGCGGACTGCCGTCATGTGATACTTATCATGACCTCCAATGCCGGAGCGCAATTCGCACACCAAGCCTCTATAGGTTTCGGCGGACAGGTTGCTGCTGGAGAGGCAATGTTGAAACAAGTTAAGAAAACTTTCAAGCCTGAATTCATCAACCGGTTATCTGCAACAGTTGTTTTCCATGATATGGATTACGGAATGGCTTCCCTCATCCTAAACAAAAAGCTCGGCGAACTGAGAAACAAGCTGTCGGCGCGTCATGTAGAAATGGAACTCAGCCTGGAAGCCTATAAACATCTGCTGAAGCTAGGTTTTACCAAAGAATATGGGGCCAGAGAAATGGACAGGGCAATTGCCTCGCATCTGAAACCACTGCTTATGCGTGAAATTCTATTCGGAACATTAAAAACGGGAGGCAAAGTGGAAGTGACAGTAGAGAACGGACAATTGAGCTTGCAAGTACTCAAAGAGCAACAAGCCTAAATGAAACCGGTAACTCCTCCGTAGGGGCATACATACGAGTCAGTCCCTACAGGAGACAGTATATGAATCACACAAATAAAAAACATTATGGTCTTTCAACTAACTCAAAAACTTGTTTTCCCCGACCCTTACTATGGCGAGCCGGACGGACTATTGGCTGTGGGTGGTGACCTCTCTGTAGACCGCCTCATCCTTGCCTATTCCAATGGCATATTTCCCTGGTATGCTTTCCGTGAAAAACAGATACAATGGTGGTGTCCCCTGAAACGATTTGTGATTTTCCCTAACGAGATTCACATTTCCCACTCCATGCGTACCCTTATGAACAAAGGACGATACGGAGTTAGTTTTAACCAGGCATTTCATGAAGTGATTCAAACTTGCGGTAATCTGCGGATGGAAGAAGCGGGAGCATGGTTGGGAGAGGATATCATGAAAGCCTACACCCGCCTGCATGAACAAGGTTTTGCAGCCAGTGTGGAAGTATGGGAAGAATCTTGCCTGGTCGGCGGGCTCTATGGAGTCACTTTGGGAAAGTGTTTTTTTGGTGAAAGTATGTTTTCTTTGGTTCCTAATGCGTCGAAACTGGCGCTTATCTATCTGGCACAAACATTTCAAGAATTGGGAGGGACCTTGATAGATTGTCAATTTGAGACACCACACTTAAAGTCAATGGGTGGAAGGTATATAGACTATGAGGAGTATATGAGGTATGTGCAGGAACCTTTCGAGTCTCTGTAAATGTCTCTTTTTTACCAATTTTGATTATCAAATCATCAGTCTGAAATAAAATATAGGATATAGAGCTAAGATTATCAAATATATTTGCTAACTTTGTTTTCGACATTACAAACAGAACTATTTACCAAGCCTCAGAAACAATATGAAAAAGAGATTCTACTGTTTGCTACTTACCTTCTTTGCTTTGTCTTGCTCCAAAGAAGAGGCCGATATGGATGGTGACAAAAATAAAGAAACAGAAAATAAAGACATAAAAATTATATTAGAAGCAGAAAAAAGTTCTCAAAACATATTTGCTCCTATTGTGTTCTACCAATCTTTTGATTTTGGTAAAGATGCACCTTGTTTAAGCGAAGTGTATGATTCCATAGTGTGGAAATCATCTCATTCCCCAAATAGTTTTAAAGTATTCAGTCATTCAAATTACGCCAGATATGTGGAAACAACATTCTTCAAATGGGCACATGTTTATTACTCACCCGGCACATACAAGACTTATCTGCTAGGTTACAAAAACAATGAAATAATCTATAGTAGTGATACAATATCCATTGATATCACAAATAAAAAAGATTTCCTAGCTTTCAATTGGAAAGACGTAACCGACTCCAGTTTTATCACAGGCTATGCAAATAATCTAGACGAATATCATCTGAGTACACAGACTCATATCCATCAAGGTATTCCATCTGTTGTGCTGTATGCTAGAAGTGAGAAATATGAAAAAGGGGGATCTATAAAAAGTAAACAGATACTGTATGACTACATAAATTCATTTTTCTCATTACCTAATTATACCGCAACCTCAGACGAATCTTTGAGAAAAGAATTCAGCACTATATTTTCATTTCAAGAAGAGAATGCCATTCCACTAAACATTTGGCTTACCCCCAAAGCTAAAATTGTACTCCTCAGAAAAGATTTCAAGGGACTAGAGAGCGAATACAAAATTTATGCCGAACCAGGAGATTTGATTTAACCTGCAAAACACAATTGTTTAACTAATGAAACATCAACTCTGTATATAGCTACATTCAACAAATAGCACTACCTCCCCAAGCTATTCAGCTATTCTGACGGATCTTAAACAAGATTCGTTACAGAGTTTTATACCCCTATTATCAATTCATACAGATTATGCACCATCCCCAAACCGATAAGTGCATAAGCATGGTGTATACATTAAGTTAAACAATGAATTATACATATAGACAAATATGGCTCATCAACTTTCCCATAATGATGAGCGTTTTAATGGAGCAATTAATCAATATTACCGATGCCGTCTTTCTGGGCCATGTCGGTGAAGTGGAACTTGGCGCATCTGCCTTAGCAGGAATATATTATCTGGTAACTTATATGCTAGGCTTCGGTTTCAGCATAGGGCTGCAAGTCATGATTGCCTGCAGGAATGGAGAACAGAACTATGCCGAGACAGGACGTACCTTCTTTCAAGGACTCTTTTTCCTTTCCGGACTAGCGCTCTCTTTATATTTGTTGATACAGGGCCTTTCTCCCTTCCTTTTGAAACAATTAATTACCTCACCGGAAATCTATCAGGCCATAACGGACTATCTGGACTGGCGCAGTTTCGGACTTTTATTTTCATTTCCCTTTCTGGCACTCCGGGCTTTTTTTGTGGGAATAACAAAGACCAGGACCTTATCTTGGTCTGCAATAGCAGCCGTACTTATCAACATTCCTTTCAATTATCTATTGATATTTACCTTAAAGTTTGGGATAGCAGGATCGGCAATAGCCTCAACGCTGGCAGAAATGGTATCTTTAATCATTCTCCTTATCTATATGTGGAGAAAGATTGATAAAAACAAATATGGACTACAACCGGTAGTTGATGGAAAACTATTGAAAAGACTGTTTTACCTGTCCGTATGGAGCATGCTGCATTCTTTTATCAGCATGGCGCCATGGTTCCTGTTCTTCGTCGCCATCGAACATTTAGGAAAGATGGAACTGGCCGTATCCAACATTACCCGCAGCGTTTCCACCCTCTTTTTTGTGATTGTCAGTTCTTTAGGAACCACCAATAGTTCCTTAGTAAGCAATCTTGTAGGAGCTGGACAACGAAAAGGTGTTTTTCCTATCTGCCACAAAATCATCAAAATGGGATATGCCATCGGTCTTCCACTGGTAGGAATCGCATTGCTTTGTAATTATTGGATTATCAGATTTTACACCAACAATGAAACACTGGTGCAACACACTGTCCCCCCTTTCATCGTTATGCTGTTTAATTATGTATTCGCAGTGCCCGGATATGTTTACATCAGTGCTGTCACTGGAACCGGAAAGACAAAAATTGCCTTTATCTTTCAAATGGTTACCATTATGGTATATCTTCTTTATCTTTACTGGCTGAGCCACTGTATATATGCACCTCTAGCGGTATATATGACAACAGAATATCTGTTTGTCATCATGTTAGGAATACAATCTGTCATTTACTTGAAAAGGAAGCATTACTAAGTTCCTTGCCACACCCTTTCTCCCGATTCATTCCGGCAATAAATAGTTATTTATAACTATCTTCAGTTTGAAAGCTTTTCTCTACTTTTGCAAACTCACCATAAAAGATAGCGTATGAATATTTTCGACATTGCCAAACAGAATCAGGAGAAAGCCTGGCAAGTTATCAAAAACACGAACATCATCCAGATATGGGAAGATGCCGGTGCAAAAATTAATCTGGTAGGTTCACTCAGAACAGGGTTACTGATGAAACATAGGGACATTGATTTCCATATTTATTCATCACCCTTGAACCTAGCGGACAGTTTTCTGGCAATGGCCAGACTAGCAGAGAATCCGTCTATCAAAAGAATAGAATGTGCCAATCTACTGCATACCTCTGAAGCCTGTATTGAATGGCATGCATGGTATCAGAATGAAGAAAACGAACTTTGGCAGATGGATATGATTCACATCCGGGAAGGTTCACGTTATGACGGTTATTTTGAAAAGGTAGCCCAACGCATTTCGGAAATTATGACCGATGAAATACGGGAAACTATTCTAAGGTTAAAATATGAGACACCGGAAACCGAGAAGATTATCGGAGTGGAATATTATCAGGCAGTCCTCCGAGATGGGGTACGGGATTATAGCGGATTTAAGGAATGGAGAAAGCAGCATCCTATTACGGGAGTAGTGGAATGGATGCCTTAACCCGATGAAATCGGGCAATCAGCTTAACAGCCCCGACTCCTGTCCCAGGCGTATCGCCTCCAAAGAGTTGTGTACTCCCAGCTTACGCAACAGATTTTGCCGGTGAATATGGACGGTATGAATACTGATACATAATTTATCGGCAATTTCTTTGCTTAAGAATCCTCGTTGGATGAGGCGTAATATCTCCATTTCACGTCCGGTAAGACTGACAACCGGATTCATTATCACCACACCGGGTGAAAACATTTCTCCATTTCTCAGATTCAGAACAGTACATTCCACCTGTTCTGATTCTTTCTGACCGGGGGCCATACTCATATTCCCTATAATGAGCCATGCTTTTCCGTCATGGCTCTGTTCCAAAACTTGATGCCTGCTTGTTACACGCACATAGTTACCACGAGCATTGAGTATACGAAAACTATATACATTACAATAGTCATTCCGATGTTCCAAAGGCTGGTTATAAATGAACTTCCCCAGCCTGACTTGCAAGTCTTCCAATAGGGAACGATCATGCGGATGAATACGCGACTCCAGATAATCACCCTGTTTTTCCAATGTTTCTATCTTGTGCCTGTCATACCCCAACCAATCGACAAAACCCGTAGAAGCATACGCATAACATCCTTTATATACATCCACCACGAAAGAACAGCCGCCATTGATTCTAGATAACTTCCGGAGCATGGATTTATCCCGTTCCCATACTGCATAATCTATGTTTTTGCAAGACAAATGTTGCTTTGCCCACAATTCCTCACGGGTGACATCTGTTACACTCATATTCTTACTCTTTATCAAAGTAGTACTTCAAGAGGATAGATCTTCTCAGCTTACTCACTTACTTTTTTCAAAGTAAAACAGTCAATATCCGGAGCCCAGCAAAATGAACTTCCCATACGTACCTTATTATACCCTGCTTTCAAATGCACCGGAACAGTAATCGAAGCTATTTTTTGAGTTTCATCCGCCGACAGCGAATCAAGAAGAATCCTTTTTTCATTATTCACACAGACTTCCAGCTTACGGTCTGCTTTAGGCACATAGCGGATAGTCATTTCGTATTTACCGCCTTGCTCACTGTACACCTCTTTCCATTCTGCAAAATTCTCTTTTCGCCCTCCCAGATAGCTTACCTTCATGCCTCCGGATGCTTCATGTAACGGAACATATACGATGCTTTTCGGAGTCTTTCCCAAATCATTGAAACAAGGCAGATAAGCCCATTCCGCTTCATAAACAGTCGGTTCCAACCTCTTTTCGGACTCCATACGTAAAATCAGCACACTATGGGGAGGCAATTCCCGATTCAGAACACCCCCTTTTATCTCCGGTAAATCCTGCTGTTTCATCAGGTCTCGTACCTTAACTTTTCCTCCTAATTCCAAAATATTCATCGGAACTGTAAAGTTACAAATCGTGTCCGAAGGATTGTATAAAGCAACCGCACGTACATTACCACGCTTCCGTTCTATATCTTTCACCAACACATACCCTTCATTTTCATGCTGAACTACGTATGCCTGTAATCCTAAAGGGTCTTGGTTCAAAGCTATCAGTTCTTTATTTTTCAACAGTTTTAATGACGCCTCCGGAATGGTTGTCAGATCACATCCTATCAACAAAGGTGAACTCATGATGCACCACATTCCAAAATGCACCTCTTCCTCTTCAGGCTTTAGCCCCCGGCCTATTTCCAACATATCCATATCATTATAATGACCTTCTCCCGCATAGGCAGACAGATAAAGATTTTTATTGATAATATACTTTACTGATCCCCACTCCGGACGGATATCCGCACTGATTCGCCATGAACGAGCAATGTTTCTAGCCCAAGTACCCGGGAAAGCCCATCGACAGATATTAATAGAAACATGTCCGCAACCCAGATTATCTATAGCCTGACGAATCTCTGTATATCGCTTTTCCTCTTCCAAATTCAATTCCTGACCGGCTCCGCAATAATCAATTTTGATAAAATCAAATCCCCACTCTTTAAAATACAACGTGGCATCCTGAAATTCATGTCCATACAAACCGGAACCTATTCCGTTCATATCTTTATCCCAGATAGAACCACAAGTATTGCTTCCCGCATCCGAATAAATGCCGGCTTTTAATCCTAAAGAATGAATATGATCAGCCACCCCCTTCAATCCGTTCGGAAAACGTTCGGGATGTGTTTGCATCACTCCTCTTTCATCCCGCCATCCAAAAAAACCGTCATCTACATTCACATAGGAATAGCCCACTTCTTTCAACCCTTTCTGCACCATAGCATCCGCTTGTCTTATTATTAAGGTGTCATTGATATGAACCCGATAGGTATTCCATGAGCTCCACCCCATAATAGGAGATTCAAAAACTGTCGTATTTTGGGCGAATATGCCGGAACATAGACCAAAAGCTAAAGTCAAAAACAAATTTCTCATATTCATTAATTCTCATTTTTTACTTAAAGAAATCATCAAGAAGGTATATCTTATGATCCTAATGGTTAACAGGAAAATAAAATCAGTTTTATCATGTAGAGAGCAAAGATAACGAAAAACTCTTACCCCACCATATACTATCCCGGAATTTTTCGGCAGGCAGGATAGCGGCCATCATAATCCGGGAATTAGTTGAACTTTAAATATAAGCCAAACTGACAAATATCTAAAAATACTGATAGGAAAGATATAAAAGAAAGCAGGTAATTACATATGTAATTACCTGCCTAATGCGCTTTTAAGTAAAGTTATGTACTTTCTTTGGTGGTGCCACCAGTTCTAAAACAGATTGCTCTCATTTTCTTTTATTTTTTAACTAAAATAATTTGGTTACTGATTTCCAACTTCTTATCAGACCATTGGTGATTTGGATTTTTCATTTTTATTTCTATTATTCGTAAAAATGGGGAGCAAATGTTTTACCAATGTTTTACCCCTGTAAATTGCAAGCATAAAATGAATGTTGAATCCGATTAAATAATTGTAGAAATGAACGTAGCACGAATTGTAGCAGTAATTAGACGTGAGAAATTATCAAAGTCCACGAATGAAGCCCCTGTATGTTTACGGATTACCAAAGATAGGAGAGTTATGTACAAGACATTATTTCATGTTAGTCCGGAGTTTTGGGATGATAAAAATAGATGTATAAAGAAACAACATCCGAATGCAGAGATATTAAATACTACTATAAACCAAAAGAAAGCTGAATTAGAAAAAGAAACTTTGTTTCTAACATTAGCGGACAGTTCCATTAGTATGGCAACAATCAGAAACAAAATTAATAATAGAACTTCGTTTGATTTATTTGAGTATGCCAACAAGTATATTGAACAATTATACAAGGATGGGAAGCACGCTACATATAAAAAGTATAAATCTGTAGTTAAGAAACTACGTTTTTATGTGGGGAATGGTTCTTTACCTATAAAATCTATATCATTGGATTTTATCAAAGGGTATGAAAATTATCTGATGAATCACATAGGTAATAATAGAAATACCACTACTGTTAATCTGAAAGCACTTGCAAAATTGGTAGGGGATATTTATCGAAATTATGATATGGATGAAACGGGAAATCCATTCCGTAAAATGAGATTTAAACGTGAACAAACAGACAGGACGTTTTTAGAAATAGAGGAAATACATAAAATCCAACATCTTAGATTGAGAGTTAGAAATCCGTTATATGATGCAAGAGAAGTTTTCTTGTTTGAATGCTATACGGGAATTAGAATCTCGGACATATTAACTTTGAAGTGGAAGCATATCACTGATGAAAAAATATCAATCCGTATGCGTAAGACTGAAAAGTTGTTGACTATTCCAATAAATGATTATGTTAGGTCTGTCTTGGATAGAAGACGTTGTGCGGTAGAGAATAATGGAGGAAAAATAACATCTGAAAAATATGTCTTTAATATATTAAAAGTGGATGTGGATGAAGTGTCAGCACAAGATGCTTTGAACGCTATCAGTTCAGCTACGGCGGTTATCAATAAACAATTAAAGAAGATTGCAGAACAAGCTAATATTGATAAGAACTTGTCCACTCACTGTGCCAGGCATTCATATGCGACTGCGTTACTAACCAATAATATACCATTACCAGTAATAAAAGAAATGCTTGGACATAGTGATATAAAAGTTACTCAGATTTACGCAAAGGTTGTGGACAGCAAACGAAATGAAGTTGTAGAATGTTTAAATAAAGTATATCATGGATAATTCAAATTTATTTTTAGACTCCAAAGCTGTTGCTGCCATTTTAATGGTAAGCAAACGCACATTACAAAATTACCGCTCCGAAGGTAAATTAGTATTTTATAAAATTAGTCCTAAGACGATTCGATATCGTGTGGAAGATGTGGTTGATTTTTTAAAACAAAGCAATTGCTGTTCCTATCAGAAAGATAGAGTTAACGCGCTCATAGAGAAATACACGGTAAAATTATAATTCAAATTAAAGTAATAAATAATGGAGATGACAAAATTGCCATTTCCATTATTTTTTTAGATAATTAAAATGGAAACATTATTCAACCTTATTTTTGAATTTTCAGAATACGCAAAAAATAAAAATAACGAGTAAACTATAAAAGCCTTTTACTATAATACGTAAAATGCTGTATCATAGTCATATAAAGAAAATGAGGGAATCAGGTTAGTATATCTAACCGATAGAAAATGTGGTAAAAATACGGTTGTGTAAAAATGAAAAGCCTCAACCACATGGCTAGCCTAGCGGCATAAGTAAGAGGAAAGCATTTGGACGTAAGCCAAGCTATTAGCCCCCCCCTTAAATGACAACAGATAAGAGAATAGACAAGGGTGGTTTGTTTAAATTCGGGCATGAAAATGAAAATTGAGATATTTTTTATTTTTATGCTGGTAACTGATTTACTTTTTATACCTTTGCAAAAATCCCTAATAAATAATAAGAAACAGACAATAATTAATAACATACATATTGATTAAAAGCATTAGCTTTTATTCTTGCTTCTAAAAATCGCCAAAATTGAAGCTGTCAAGAGTAAAGTGTTAGTGCCCATGCTTATGCGTGGGCTTTACTCATTTGACAGCACGGTGTTTGGCGATACCATAGAAGCAAATGTAGTTTAGCCCACGTTTTTTATGGAAGAAAAAATACCAAACACAGAGGAAATCATACGTATAGAAAGAACAGGGAATTTTCGATTTAAGCAAGTCGTTTCTGACTTTCTGATAGAGGTTATTCGTGATAGTATAATATCTGCAAAAAAATATATTGAGATAACAAATTACACGACTTTCTGTTTCGGAGAGTTACAAATGCACTCTATAATAATACCGGCATTAGCTAAAAATACTGATTGCTTTATTCTTGAATACCCTATTGAGCGGAAAGTTGGAAAAGAAAATCATTGGGGACGAGTGGATTATTACTGCCGATGCAATGCAAGAAAGAAAAATGAATATCATTTGTTTTTAGAACTTAAAAGCAACAAGCAATCTTTACCGTTCTGCAAATATCGAACCGATAGCCTTTCTTTTTGGAATGCTGCATATAAACAAATTTGTGGAATAGAAAGAGAGATAAAACTAAACAAGAATTTCTATAAAAAACCGATTGTTCGTGTTTGTATGGAAACAATAGCTCTTTATGCCCACAAAACAAAAGATGTTGCGTCATTAGTGGATGATGTAGTTGAAATAGCTAATAATGATTTTGGTTGCAGTAAAGCAAAACCCAATTTGATTGTTTTATGGAAATGCAGTAAGGGAATAACCGAAATAGCAGAAGATGAGTGGCATGAAGGGCGTAAAATGTATGGTATTATATTTGTATGCCATATAATGGAACCGTATTTTCCTCCATTTTAAAACAGCATAATATGTTTATTGTAAACTTGTTTTTTGTATCTTTACTTCCATTAATATAGATAATCGTAGTAATGATAGATAGAATAACAATCTATATAGATGATGTAAAGTTTGAAGATGTAGAAAAACGACTTGGTTTAACGCCATCAAAGGTTGCTGAGGATGAAAGCTTTATATATTCTTCACTTATAAGCAACTTAAGGTTTACTTATAAAGGCAACCGTTTAACCATAACAGGTTCTTTGCACAAATATGCGAAAGGAAATAATTATTCTTTGTTTACTTATGAAGAAGCTAAAGCTGTATTGTTGAAATTGTCTGATATAACGAACATACCTTTGGAATACTTTATCGTTACCAGTATAGAATTAGGTGTCAATTTTCAAATGGATAAAGATGTATCACGTTATCTTAATACAATACATAGCTATAAATCAAATAGGTTTATTCCTATGACACCATTAAAAGGAACGAGTCAATTGAGAGGATGTAGGTGTAGCTTCTCGGAATATTCCATAAAGTTCTATGATAAGACTTTTGAAGCTATCAAGAGCTCCCGTATCCCTATAGCAGAGCGTGATAAAGTTCCTGTGAATTTATTGCGGTATGAAATTAAATTATCACGTAAGCAATTAAAGAACAAGGGATTCACCAATGTGACAGGCAGTAACCTATTAAGTCCTTTGCATTATATACGTTTCAAACGTTTAATGAAAAAGATATTTGATAAAATTGTTTTTGATGATATTGAAGTGGATTATACAGGCTATTTGGAAAATGATATAAAAAGATATATATTTGCCAAGTCTGACAGGTATGATTATTATCTGCAATGTCTAAAAAATTATTTCGGTGTTGCTGAATATCGCAAGGAAAAGCGCAGAACAAATGAACTGCTTAAAAGAATGGATTCACTCCCCAAAGGAGAATTAACAGCTGAAATAAAATCAAAATTTGAAATAGCAATGTCTAAAATATAATGGAAAACGTAAATTTTCCATGCTCCAATATGCAGGAATAGTATTTATAATATTAGCAATATAATTAAAATAATAATTGAAGCTGTATGCTAGATAAATTAAGACTGATATTATATTTAATTTTAATATTCATAGGACTAATAGCTCTTCTTTACATTGCACCTATATTTTTAATAGTATCTATAATAATTTTGTGGATGGGGATAAAGGATTTAGAGAAGAGGGAAAATAAAAAAATTGTGATATTTTAAAAGCCCTACTTCTTAAACAACAAAGAGAGAATTGAAAGTTGCACCCTTAAATATGAGAATGAACTAACAACTGTTGATATATACTCTGAGGAAAATAATCAAATAGAAATAGTGTGAATGGTAATTTAGCCGTATCAAACATTCGTAAACTGGAATGTTCCAGTTTCGATTTCCATTCAATAGCATATGGATACGGCACATTTAAGGAAAAAATACATTTTACGGAATACTATCCTTGATCTTCGTTCTCGTGGAATCAACATTACGAGAACCGCACAACGTCTTGGAGTTTCCCGCGATACAGTGAAACATCTCGAATCTTTGAGTTCTGAGGATCTCATTTTAGAATGTCAGAACTCAAAGAACCGCCGGTACAAACTTCACCGTTATGAGCAGGCAGTTGTCTCGCTGCTGCTGCGTTTCCCCTCCATTTCCAGCAGTCGTGTCCACGACCATTTAAAAGAGCATTATCCGGACTTTCCCCGGGTCTGTGAGAAGACTGTGCACAATTATGTGCAGTTCATCCGCAAAAAGCACCATATTCTTTCCGCAAGGTGATTTTCCGCTTCCGCCTTTCCCGGCGGAACCCGGGCTTTCGTGTACTTGTCTTTTAATACAGCAACATTATACCTTATTATATATGAATATCCAAAGTTTTACAACGGGCCGTCCCCTCTCAGGGAACACACGGCGGCAGGAGTACGGCACCCGTCCCTGCTATGAGATCGGCACTTCTCAGTTTTCAGACATGAAGATCAGAAGACTCACCCGCAAATACGGTTTTTCCGGCTACAGCATTTACCGGTATCTCGTGAACGAGACGCTCTGCAAGGGAGGTTATCTTCTTCCCTGGTGCGAGGAGACCGCCCGTGCGGTCGCCTCCTACTGGAATGCCTCTTTGGAAGATATCACAAGAATTGTCAACGGCTGCATACAGGTCGGTCTTTTCAACGGTGAGCTATACGAGAAACACCGCGTGCTGACCTCCGCGGACATCCAGCGGAACTATCTCCAGTCCTGCGGCGTGTTCCCCCCGTTTCCCGAAATCCCCAAGGAGTTCGAGCTTTCGGCCAGTTGATCCATAAGATCATTATCCACTTTAAATAAATAAGCTTATGCCAAAAACAGCGAAAAAAGGTTTCACCTATTTCAGGTTCGAAACCGACCACTTCTATGATCCGAAAGTCAAAAGGCTAAAAAACAAGTTCGGCATGGAAGGCTGGGGCGTGTACCATTTCATCATTAACGAGATTTTCCGTGTTGAAGGGTGCTACATGCTCATGGATGCCGACGGACTGTTCGACATATCCGACTACTCCCGTATGGACGAACAGGAGATCTCGTCCATAATAGACTATTGTGCCGACCTGGGCCTTTTCAACAAGGACCTGTGGCGTGAAAGACAGATTCTCACCAGTGAGGATATACAGGAACTGTATGTGGGCATCTGCAAGGCCATCCACCGGAAACCCTCGATCCCCGGGGATATTTTCCTGCTGGCCGCCGAAGGGTCAGCTTTATCGGTTCCGGCACCGCATCATGCCGTTTCCGCACCATGCCGATCCGGGCTGACGGAGATGCCCGCATCCGGGTGCGACACGCCCTCCCCGCCGGAGAATGTCCCGGCTCCCGAACAGGCGGTGTCCGGCCCGCACACACTACCGGCCTCAGACACGGTTAACAGGGATGTTCGCGAAAAAACGGAAATACCTCGCGAAAATAAACCACATAAAATAAAAGAAAAACAAATATCCTCCCCAACCCCTCCGGCACAGCCCGCCGGAATTCCGGCCGGGGAGGAGGACGGGATCTTCCTTTCAGAAAAACTTAAATATCTGGGCGTGTCCGACCACTACATCGGATGGGTGCATGTCCTGAAAAGATATTATCCGGACTTTCCCATCGAGAGGGGGATCCGGGAGCTTGAACAGAGTAATTTCCAACTTACCAATCTCAACTTCCTGTACCCTCTGATCGAGAACTATATCGCCAAATACAACGCCGAGTACGGACAGGCCGACCGGCAGAGGAGGCAGGAGGAAACCATGCGCAACCGCCGCAAAACGCTCGAGCTTCTGGGGGTCGCGGCGAGGGACCAGCAGGAGATCCTGCAGCTCGCCTCCGTGGCACCCGTGGTGCTTGACACGGCCCTGAAGGAGACCTGGGGCAACAAGAGGATCAAAAGTCCCACACGGTTTCTCCTGAGCCGTATGCGGCAGGCCGTCCCCGCATAGGGAGGCGTTCTGAAACAACGGAATTATCAGAAGAAGACATATCCCGCCGAAGGCTGTCCGTGAGGATGGCAGGGATGAATTTATAAATTTAAAAAACTCCTCCCGCCCGTCCGCGAGGCCCGGCGGGAGCCTTACGGAAACCCATAAAAACAACATAACCATGACATCACAGGAAGCCAATTCAATCCCGTTGGGAGATATCCTTGCCCGCTACGGCTACAAGCCGTCCAGACGGTACGGAGGGTATGACATGTACAGTTCGCCTTTCCGGCGTGACAGCTCCCCGAGCTTCAAGGTTTTCATAAACGAGAACCGCTGGTATGATTTCGGGGAAGGCAGCCACGGCAGGGTTGTCGATCTGGTCATGCGCATGGAGAACTGTGCCTTCCCGCAGGCCATGCGCCGGATCGAGGAGCTCGGCTTCTCCGGTCTGGCCGGCGTTCCTCCCGTCCTGCCGGCGGCAGCATCCCCCGGCAGGACGGTACAGGCCCCTTCAATGACGGTACTGAAAGTCATCCCGGTGGAGAACAGGCACCTGCTTGACTATGCCGCTTCACGCCACATTGATGCGGATATTGTCCGCAGCCACTGTGTGGAGGTGCATTACTGTTTCGAGAGGAATCCCCGTGAGAAATACGCGCTTGGCTTTGCCAACGACCGCTCGGGATTCGAACTCCGCAACAGCATGTTCAAGGGGTGTGCCAACGCCAAGGATATCACCTGTATTGCGGGCGGGAACAAATCCTGCGCTCTTTTCGAGGGGTTCTTCGACCTGCTCAGTTTCAGGCAGTATGCCAAGGACCATCCCGAAATTCCGGAGCTCGGAAAGCTCGACATCTGCGTGCTGAACTCCACGGCCATCGCCGACCGCTCGAAGGATTTCCTTTCAAGGTATGGGAAGGTGCACGCGTTTCTCGACAATGATCCGCCCGGCCGTGAAGCCCTGAGGAGGATACAGGGCCTGCTGCCGAAAACCACGGTGCTGGTGAACGAGTCGGAACGGCTGTACCCCTCATGCAATGATTTCAATGAGTTTCTGCAGAAAATCAAATCTCCGGTCAACGGCCGTGAGATGTGAAGGAAAGCAAAACTTGCAAACCGACAAAAAATGAATGATGAGACAACGGAAAGACAACATGCCGGAGAAGATCCCGGATGAATACAGCCTCCCGCCGTCCGGTGCGGACGTGGACTGTCCGGCCTGCCGGTCCAAAACGGGTGACGGCCGGAGCGTCAGCCTGAACAGGCGGACGGAGGGAGGGGGCATATGAAGACACTGTTGATACTGGCCGGCGTCCTGTATCTTCTGGGCATGCTGCGGATCATATACCAGATCAGACATGCCCCCACCGATCTGGAACTGTGGGGTGAGGAGATAGAATGAATACAAGAGAACAATGCCGTCAAACGGCACATAACCAATACGTACAATGATGAGAACAGGAGAAAAAGTAACCGTTCCGGGCACAGCCACCGGTTTGGGAACCGACATCAGGGCTGTAGTTGAGAAGGTCGAGACGATGGCCGGCCGCACACTTGTGACGGTCCGGTACGTTGACACGGCCCCATCCGGAGGCAAAGGCGGCTGCTTTCATGATTTCCACCTGAAAACAGGATGGATGCGGAGCGCATGCCGGGAACCGGACAACGGGGGCATGTTCTTCATACATTCCATACAGACCTACGCGTCGGTAAACCGTAAGGGAAACGAGCTCCAGGAATACATCCTGAAGTTTCAGGACAGCCTGGTGAGAGACCGTGAGGGACTGGAGAACCTGAAGGAGGACATCCACAACCGGATCGAGGAGCTGGACGCCAAATATCCGCGCACCCTGCCGCTGCATTTTGACACGGGAGGCGGTACCGCCTCCCGGTGGTACATTCATGTGAAGGGAAAACCGGACAGCCTGATATGCATCGTCCGGATCACGGAAGTAAAGAAACTGCTGGGAAAAGGCACGATTGCCTTTCCCGGGGAAAAAACTGATGCGGACGAAAGATGAGGAACACATACTGGTTCGCGGTGGATTATAACGGTACGGGGCATCTTTTCATATACAAACCCGAAAGGGATACCGGCATATGGACCGGTGAGGAGTCGCTGTACATCCCCCAAGGTGCACTCAAGGAGATGTTTCCCGGTATCACCTGGCAGGACGCCCCCATTGCGGTGACACTGGAGGTCCTCCCCTGCGAGGAAACCTTCAGGCTGCGTCTGTCAAAGATCTGCAGTTATTTCCTGAAGAAGTACCTCCGCCTCCCGGGGAAGGAAAAGGAGAAACAGTCATAAATGCCTGAACATGGAATACAGACACTATGAGATTGTCATCAAGGAGACCGGTTCTCCGCTACCGCTTACCACCGCATACGTCGGCTTCACCGATCCTGCGGGGCTCACCGCCTTCTTCGGACTGGAGGAGGACGACGTGGAGTGGTACGTCATTGAGGAGATCCTTTCCCGAACCGGAATGAAAACGATCCGGAGAATCCGGTGGAGGAATCATAACCGGTACAGTAACATGAATAAAAAAAAGAATACGGAAATGACGGAGAAATATTTAGCAATTGAAATTCATGGTGAAATATTCGTCATGAACGATAATGACGGGTTAGGAGGACTGACAGATAATGATGTGCCACATACGGTTATTGGTCAGGTATGCACTGATGAATGTAATACGACATGCTTACATTACCGTCAAGGTACGTGTCCCTGTAAAACCATGAAAGATACTTTTGGTGAAGTAATTCATGCTTTTGTCTGATTTAAAACAATAAAATTATGAGTAAAAAAGAAATTTTGATAAAATGGAAAACGGTTGAAACAATTACTCCCGACTTTCCTGATGGTGCAATCTTTATAAAAGAAGATACATCTATTGAATTCCCTTTGGCTATTGTAGCTTTTCCATTGGGGGGACATGAGAATGGAACGAAAAAGCAACGGGAGAGAGCCAAGTTAATAGCAGCTGCTCCTGAATTATTAAAAGCGTGCCAAGAAGCACTAAAATATGTCTGTGTGGAAGAACCTGCCTATGATGTATTATGTGATGCTATCAAAAAGGCTACTGAATAACCCTCAAAACAAAATAGAAGGAGTTAAAATATGGCACGGGCAGTGACAACAAAGAATGTTAAAATTCATATCCGTATTGACGGTATGGATTCAGTTGAGGATACCAGAGCGGCAATTCCGCATAAGACCTTGAAGGCCCTTGGTGCGAAACGTAGGGTCTGTAAAGATACGAAAGAGACCTTTTTTCTTATTGAATCCGATTGTGGGATAACCCTCTAAAGGAAGGATAAATATGAAAGTAAACTATATTCTCATCAAAGGAACCCGGCATTTCAAGTGCCATAATCCGGCTGAAACGGCCACCCATTTCAGCTTGTCCATAACCGGTAATAAGAACCGTAATTTGTGACGGGCACCAGGATACAATGTCCTACTCCGAAGAATGGAGCTACGAAGATATCATAACCGACTTCATGCGTAACAGAGTGGGGAAAGTTGTCCCCGAAGTTGAAATATACAAGGTAATACAGGAATGAACCGGGTACCGGTAACCGATAACCGGTCACACCGGCCGGCAGAAGCAACATACCGGGATGCGTCCATCCGACCTATAGTCGACAATGACATCTCAATAAACCCTGCAGGACGTATCCCGGCCATGTCACAGCCCTATGGCGGGCCTTACGGCCCGGCTGACAGCCTGTAACGGATAAAAATGTAACATTTTGAAAACCAAATATTAACAGAATGGAAATAAAAGGAAAAATCATCGCCGTACTTCCCGTCAGGGACGGGATCGGCAAAACCTCCGGCAACGAGTGGAAAAGCCGCGAGTTCGTTCTTGAGACCGAGGAGAGCAGGCCACAGAGCGTGTGCCTGCAACTGATGAACGCCAACATCGACCGTTATGCGGTCGAAACCGGCATGACTGTACATGTCAAGTTTGACATTTCCGCCCGCCAGTGGGATAACCGGTGGTTCAACACCCTTACCGCATGGGAGGTGACCGTCATCAAGGACAAGGAGGATGTACAGGTATGAGAAAGCGTTCTTTTCTTCTCTGCGGGCTGCTTGCCTGCTCGTTGTCCGCGGCGGCGCAGTCCTACTCCCTGCGCACCAACCTGCTCGGGCTGGGGACGGCCAACCTGAATCTGGAGGCGTCCATGACGCTGAACCGCAAATGGTCGCTGCACCTGCCGCTTCAGTATAACCCGTTCACCTTCTCAAAGAACCGGCAGTTCCGCAATTTTTATGCCGCTCCTGGAGTACGTTACTGGCTTTTGGAAAGTTACATGGGCGGTTTTATCGGCATGTACGCCACTGCCGGCACATACAGTGCGGGCAACCTGTTCGGCAGCAGGTACCGTTACGAGGGCGAAGGATACGGTGCGGGCGTCAGTATCGGGAGAGCCTACCAGCTGGGTACACGCTGGAACCTCGAATGGGAGATCGGTGCGGGTGCGGTGTGGCTGGGATATGACAGGTACCTGTGCAGACGCTGCGGGGACCTGGTGGAGAGTGACTACGGCTGGCGCTTCCTGCCCACCCGCGCCGCACTGAACCTCGTATATCTGTTCTAATTCCGCCATGATGAGAAAGACAAGACATATCCTGCCGTTCGCAGTGTTCTCCGGCCTGCTGCTTTCATGCTCCACCGCTCCCCGCCTGGCACGTGTGCGCATCTCCCAGCCGCAAATGAGGGAGACGGCAGCCGACACGAACTACCAGCTTCCCAAACAGGTTACCTGGACGGACGAGAAGGGGGTGCAGCATATCGTGACGGAAGCTGCGAAGGACAGTGTGACGGGGGAATACATAACCCAGATGGAACTGACGGAAATCACCGTGGTGGCGAAAAGCAAACAGGTGGCCGAGAGGAACGGCAGGATCAACCTGGATTTTGTAGTCACGGTTCCCGGCGAACTGATCAGCAACAAATGGCAGCTCCAGCTCACCCCCGTGGCCTACAAGAGGACGGACACGATCCGTCTGGACAGGATCTTCCTTTCGGGGGCCGATTTCGCCAAAATGCAGAAAAAGGGCTACATGCGGTACCAGGCGTTCATGAACTCCATCATTCCGGACAGCCTTTACCTGCAGAAACTGTTTGACGAGAAAGGCTACAGGAAGGCGCTGGCCGAGCTTGAGGACGAATACTTCCAGGCATGGAAACACGAGGTCATCGCCAAGGAGAGGTGGATTGACTGGTCCGACAAGGCCAACGCCCGGTTCGCGCTGTTCAATTACAAGATGGAGCGCAACCGGCAGGCCATCGCCGGATACAACTCCATACTCGAGCATCTTCCGGCATACTGGCTGCGCCGGGAGATGGACGGCCGGTACATCCCCTCCAAATGGAGGATCTTCGCCGACGGCAACCACAGGATCCGCACAAAAAGCATCACTCCGGAAGACTCCGCCGCGATAACGGAGCGTTTCACCGATTATGGGAAAATGGCCGAGAACCAGAAAAAAAAGGAGCTGGCCGGCGAAATGTACGAGAAGTATGTGCGCTTCCCCTATGAGAGCGCCCGTCTGGACACGGTCATAAAGGAGGGCGACAGTTTCGTGTATTATTACAAGCAGGAACTTCCCGCCACCGAGAACACGAAGAAGATAGACCTCACGCTTGACGGCCAGATACTCTCGAAGGACGAGACACGGACAGCGCTTCCCCCGTCGGACACGATCACCTATTTCATCTCAAGCATGGTGCAGTTCCTTGACCGTACGCCACGTTACAAGAAGAGGATCATCACCCGCAAGGACGAGGTCAGCCTGCGGGCATATGTGACCTACAGGCCCGGGAGCACCGGCTTTTCCGAAAATACCGGAAACAACAAGGCGGAGATCGACAAGGTATTCGAGACGATCAGAGGAATCAGCTATACGGGAGAATTCCTGATAGACAGCATCCGCATGACGGCCACCTCGTCACCCGAGGGCAGTTCCGAGATGAACCTTTTCCTTTCGAGGGAACGTGCGCTGGCACTCAAACGGTACCTTGCCGAACGTACGGATGACCGCGAAGGGGTCGACACGCTCTTCCGCCCCCACTGGATCGGCGAGGACTGGGCCGGACTGCACGAGCTGGTCCGTGCGGATGACAGCCTGTCAAACAGAACCGCACTGCTGCATGTCATGGAAGAGACAAGAAACCCCGACAGCCGGGAGCAGGCCCTGCGCGGATACGCCTCCGATTACAAGCGTATCCGGGAGAAGCACTACCCGCTCCTGCGCGGTGTGGAGTTCAAGTTCCATCTCCACCGCCGGAACATGATCCAGGACACGGTCGTGATGCCGGTCATCGACAGCACCTACATGGAGGCGGTCCGCCTGATAGAGGACAGACAATACAGAAGGGCCCTCTCCATTCTGGAGGAATCCTACGGTGAGGACTACAACACCGCGGTCTGCCTGATGTCACTCGGTTATGACAGCCGTGCGCTCGACATCATGCTGGCACAGCCGGACACTTCGGACAGGAACTATCTGCTCGCCATCCTCTACTGCCGTCTGGGACGGGAGGAGGAAGCCCTGAAGACATATGTGAAGTCATGTGACCAGGATGATTCCAAGATATGGAGGGGCAGGCTCGATCCGGAGATCAACAAACTGATAGTAACCTATAATTTGTATAAAGATGAACTATACTAACAGACTGATATCTTTAGCAGTCCTTGCAGCCGCACTGGCCGGCTGCGACTTCAATGAGGATTTCTGCACAAGAAACGGGGAACTGGTCGCCTGGTGTGACTTCAGCGGCATCAGTGTGCCCCCTCCGGTACCGGAGGAGAGGCATCTGACAGCCTATCCGGCGGATACGGACCTTCCCGCGGGGACCACTGTGACCTTCACGCAGGACACCCTCAGGTGGAGCATCCCGCAGGGCGGATACCGCTTCCTGTTCCATACCGGGAATTATGAGGCGGCCGGCACCGGGGACTACCACGAGGCACGGCTCACTGCTGCCACCGACACGCTGGATGGCAAGGCATACATTTCCGGCGTGCAGAGATTCTGCTGTACGGCCATGCTGAACGAACGTCTGGAATACCAGAGTCCCAAAAGGGTGCGGATCACCCCGTCCGCATTCGTCCAGCGCCTGAACATACAGGTCAACGTATCCGGCAACACCGCTCCGCTGTCCTCCCTGAAAGGCACGCTCTCCGGCATCTCTACCGGACGGTACCTTGTCTCGCGGGAAAGGACGGGAAATGCAAGCGTCACGAGCGTGTTCGCACGCAAGGCGGGCACGGACGAATGGAAGACGAGCCTGTATGTCTTCGGGTTCAATCCCACGGCGGAGAATACACTGACCGTAAAGGTCGGGATGGACGGGGAGGATTCGGTGTTCGATGAACGGCAGTCGGTCGATCTTACCCCGTATGTCAGAGGATTCGACGGTGACGAGCTCTCCCTGGAACTGAACCTGCACATCGGCAGGGAACTTACGATAGACGATCCGGTTGTCATTCCCGAGTGGGAGGACATACCGGAGACTGAATTACCAAATCTTTAATTAATTTTTTTTTCAACATGAAGACAATTTTTTTTCTTTCAGCGGTCATGACCGCGGGCCTGCTGCTGGCCTCATGCAGCAACAGCGAGGAAGTATTCAACGGAAAGAACACGGGGGAGGAACAGCCGGTATCACAGCTGAACATCCTTCCGACGGTCGGCGCGGAAACGAGGGCCGGCTTCATCTCCAAAACGGACTGGGCGGCGGGTGACGCCATCGGGCTGTTCATGTACAAGGCAACCGGATGGGGCGACGCCTATCCCCGTTACAGCGCGCAGAACAACAAGTCGACCAGACAGGCGAACAGCTGGACGCAGGCCAACCCCGTGTACCTGCTCTCGGACAAGGCCACCATATGGGCATATTATCCGTATAACCAGTCGGTGACGGACGGAACCAGAATCCCCGTCCCCGTCAATGCCGGCACCCCGATTGATTATATGTGGGGAAAAAGCACCAACCAGGTTTCCGTAGTGGAGACAGACGCCAGGATACCGATGAAGCACGCCCTGTCCCAGCTGGTGGTCCGTCTGAAAGTGTCACCGGAGTATCATAACGACGGCAACCTCACATCGGCCAGACTGAAATCCTCCAGCGCCAAGTTCGCCACCACCGGCACAATGAACCTGAACGACGGCGGAAAGATCACGTTCAGCCCCACCACCACGGAACTCTCATGGGCTCCAAACACGACCGTCCCCGCACAGGGACAGCAGGCGGTGGACTTCGCTGCGGCGGTCTATCCCATGACACTGGCCTCCGGCGAGGTGACACTCGAGGTGGTGATCGACGGGGCGACCTACACATATTCCATCCCGCAGATCACCTGGGAGGCGGGGAAGAGATATATCTACTCGATCACCATGCGTTCCAACAACGCGGAAATCGGAGGCTCGAACGGGCAGTCGGTGACCATAGAGGGATGGACCTCCACCGAATCCGACATCACCCTTGTGCCGGTCAAATAATTTACTCATCCGAAGGGAACCGGAAGGTTCCCTGTAAAACCAAGAACAATGGCAAGAACAATAACAATGATTGTCTGCAGCCTGCTGGCACTGTCCCTTGCCGGCTGCCGGGAGGAAGCCTTTCCCGAGAAATCGCCCTTACGGGACAGGCTTGTGACGTTTACCGCCGCAGCCGGGGCGGACACACGGAGCACCCAGGAGGGCAGTTTTGAAAAAGGCGACGCCATAGGTGTCTTCGCCATAGAGCCGAAGACCGGCGTGTACTTTGCCACCAACAGCAGATACACGTATGACGGCGGCAGGTTCAGGCCGGCGACGGAAGCGGACAATATCATGGTGACAGCGGGGACCGACTTTGATTTCTACGTGTATTATCCTTTCAAGACGGGACAGACCGACCTGACCGCCATATCCCATACGGCCGGCGACCAGGACGGGAAGGCGGGCTGGCTGGCGGCGGACTTCATGACCGCCACCCATACCGATCCGGTCCTGGACTATACGGTCCCGCTGCATTTCAGACACAGGCTGTCAACGGTGGAGCTCACGATCGAACGGAACGACGGCGTGAGGGAGGCGACGCTGGAGAACGTGAAACGCACGAGCCGGTTCAACCTGCTCACGGGCGGCGTCACCACGGACGAGAGCCGGGGAAGCTGCAGGATGTACAGGTACAGTCCGCAGGGGGACGCAACGGCGGTGTTCCGGGTGACCATCCCCGCCCAGACTCTCACCGCATCCTCCAATTATGTGGCCCTGTCCGGAAATACGGACATGAGGCTCCACGGCATCTCCGACATGGTCACCGAGGCGGGCAAGGTGCACAACTACCGGATGGACTACAAGAAGCGGATCACCATTCTGGATTACGCACCCGGAGGGACCACTACCGGCGCAGGGCTGTATAATGCGGGAAGCAGCTGTACGGTGACCGCCGACGTGAAGGCGGGCTATGAGTTCGCAGGCTGGCATGAGAGCGGCAGGATAGTCTCCGACGCGGCCCGGTACACTTTCGAGGTGCTCACCGACCGCACCCTCGAACCCAGGTACCGGAATTATGGAGGCTGGTCCGTCACATTGACAGCCACTCCCGCGTCGGTGTCCTGGCAGGGAGGAACCTCGATGCTGAGTGCGGGAGCCTCACGCGTGACTTTCGTAAACGGCGTGCAGGAAACCACACAGACGGCTGTCCCCACCATCAGCGGGGGCGCAGAGGGATTCTTCCTTTCAGGGAACACGGTGACGGTATCGGAGAACAACACCGCATCCGCCCGGAGCTGTGTCTTTACGGCAACCCATGGCGGAGCGTCGGCCACGGCCACAGTCAGCCAGGGGGCATCACCGGTCAGCTATTATTTCTATTATGCGAAGGGAGGAACCAGCCATACGGAATATCCGGACGACTCGTCAGCCGGCGGATTCTCTTTAGACATAACGAGCTATAAGAAGACCGGGGAGTCAACAAGGAACCTTTCATGGAGCGCGTCCGGTGACAGCTGGATCCATGTGAACGGCACATCGGTAAGTTATGAGGAGAACCCGAACAAGGAAAGGAGAACAGGTACCGTGACTCTCAAACAGGACGAAAGCGGTTACACCCTGTCCCTTAAAGTTGTACAGCCGGGAAAGACCTCCGTTGACATTGAACAATGACAGAAACTGACGTTAAGAAGCAATATACAATGAAAATAAAAGTATTCAAACTTATAATCCCGGTCCTGCTGCCGGCAGTCCTCACAGGCTGTTCGGACGGGCGGGACCCCCTCCCGCAGAACAGGGAGGCGGGATTGCAGATAGAAAGCTGTTCCAGCCGCGGCAACGGTGCGGATGACGGAAACTCCCGGGTGGAGGATTTCGGCATCATATTGCTGGACGATACGGGCGGTACCTATACAGGTGTCTCCAACCCGTTGCATGTGACATACGGCGGGGGGTGGCATTTTCCGGAAGTGACACTTACGGAAACAGCCTGCAGGCTGTTCGCCTTCCATCCCTTCCTGAGCATACAGGGGCAGGAACTGCCCGTGAGCCTCACAACCCAGACCGACTACATGGCATCCGGGGAGCTGCGTCTCGACTGGCTCAACAACCGGGCGGACATCGAGATGGCACACCTGCTCTCCCTCATGGAATTCACCGTGGACGGAAGTGACGCGTGCAGCCTGAGTCTTGACGGAGTGCCGACGGAAGGCGTGTACGACCTTGCCGGCGGGACCCTGTCCATAAAACCGGAAACCGGAACCCTCATCTCCGGGGGAAACAGGCTGCTTCTGTTTCCCGGACCGGCCGGTGGCGGCAAGGCGCAAATACATTACCGGGAAAGAACTTACGACTGGTATCTTCCGGCAGGCAACCTCGAGCCCGGAAAGAGATACAGCCACGCGCTGACCCTGGACAAGGAAGGGACGCTCATCCTCTCCGGTGTGAACGTCCGTCCCTGGGAAGCGGGAGGAGACTATACCGGAACAATCAAACCATAAACAAAGATTTGTCATGAAAAGAAGATTTTTTTTATCAGCACTTTTATTAATCTCAGCCGCACCGGGATTCGCGCAGGACGCCCGGAGTGCCATGAACCAGATCCTTGACGGCTATACCGTGCCGATCTTCGCCGCCTGCATGCTCGCCGGCGTCGCCCTGGGGCTGTCCCAGCAATGGGACAACATCGTCGACAAGGAGAACCGGGGAACCCGCAGGGAGGGGCTGTTTTCACTGGCCTGGTATGTGGGCTTCGCGCTGCTCGCGGCGGTGGTGATAACGGCGGTCAAAAGCTCGATATCCGGAATCAGCCTGTCCGTATGAGGTACAAGATCAGGAAAGGACTGGAAAGCCCCTGCATGATACGGGGCTTCCTTTCATCGGACTACTGGATTTTCGTAGGATGCTGCGGCGGAGCCCTTGTGCTGCTTTTCCTGAGCATACGTTCCGGAATAACGACCGGGGGCTGGGACAGGACCCTGCTGGTCCTTCTTGTATCGCTGGCCGGACTGCCGGCGCTCCGGCACAAGCTGAAGAAAAAGGCGAGGCCGACCAAGTTCAGGGAGTCGGGACACGGCATGACCGTCAGCAATCTGAGTCTAAACAGAAGAATTCCAAGAAAAAATGAGAGAAGAAGAACTATACAACATACTTGACATAATCAGCGAGGCTGACGGGCAGAGTGTCATACTCACCGGATGCGGCAGCATATGCATCCCGTTCGAACTTCACGAACCGGAATGCTACTCCCTCTCGGCGGAGGACATCGATGAGAGAAACCGGATGTACCGGGAGGCTTTCAGGCACATGCCCGACGGCACTTATGTGCACAAGCAGGACGTGTTCCTCAAAAGGAGCCACCATTCCGACATGCGGGCCGGCTCCTTCCTTGACCGGGCCGACGCGCGCCATTTCGAAGGACGCCTGTATCTTGAGCATACCTGCCTCCTTCATTTCGTGCTTCCGGGGCTCAGAAGCCTTGAGAAGGCCTATGTGTCCTCACCCCTGTCCTACAGGGAGAATCTGCACAGGGAGGACCGTGCAAGGCTCGGATGCTTCCTTGAGGGGGTGAACAACGCGGCCAGCATCATCCGGAACCTGCGTGACACCTCGATAATCCCGGTACCATATGAAAGGATCGCCGCATTCACCCGCGGATATTCCAACCTGTTCGGTGATGACGGCGCCGTCACGGACACGCATGTCGACTCCTCGCTCCATACCGGTAAAAACCATGCGCGCTGTTACGCGGTGTGTGACGAGACATTTCTTCCGGACGGTGTCATGGACTCCTGTGTCAAGGACGAGTCACTTCCCCCCGCAGGAGCGCAGCTGTACCACCCCATGATGGAACAGCTGGGAATGTACCTTCCGTACAACCACATAGTCAACCAGGTCATCCATTTCGAAGGAAACGAGAGGCTGCGCTCACTGATCGCCCGGAACATAGACATCTACGGGAGCAACTCCTCCATGAACAGGGGCATCAAGTCACAGTTCGAAAAACTGGACGAGCTCCAGAAGGAAATCCTGGACGAGAACGAGACCCTGGTGCGCTGCTTCTTCTCGGCATGCGTCTTTGACGAAAACGAGGAGGAGCTGGAGAAGGCGGACCGGAGGGTCAGGGAGGTGCTGAACCTGAACCGGCTCAGATATTACATACCCGGTTACGAGAACCTGGCAAGAATGCACTTCGCCTGTGTTCCCGGCCAGATCAGTCTGATGCCCGGGGAATACCTGTTCCTGTCCACCCTGCCCGTCGCGTTGTGTTTCTTTCTCCAGTGCGGGAGCTTCGGCAGCGACGCGGAGGGAATCTTCGTGCATGACCGTATGTACCAGGTACCCCTGCGCAAGGACATCTGGGATGCGGGGAAAAAGCGGGTGAACGCACGCAACGGCATGGTCATCGCCGGAACCGGCGGCGGGAAGTCCGCCTTCACCCTCAATTTCACACAGCAGCTGCTCGAGCAGGACTATACGGCCGTGGTCGTGGAGTTCGGAAAGTCATTCAGCCAGCTGTGCAAGCTGTACCCGGACATATCCATGCATATAGACTATGACGGGAGGACACCCCTGGGGATAAACCCCTTCGATCTGGAGGGAAGGGAGCTTGACAACAACTCGCTTGTCATGATCTCCGGAATAGTGCAGAGATACTGGAAGCACATGTTCACGGAAAAGGAGTCGGAAAGGGAGACCGCCCTGAACCTGTTCATAGAGGACTATTACGAGCATGTGCCCGCAGGACACAATTTCGAGGGGTTCTACAACCATGTGACGGAGAATTATGAGGAGATACTCGCAAGAAAACACGTCCCCCGCACCTACTTCGGGCTTGACTCCTTCCGGCTGAACTGCGGGGAATTCATGCCCGGACACCGTTACGAGAATGTGAGCAGGGACACAAGGACCGACTTCTCGGGAAAGAGGTTCATCGTGTTCGAGCTCACGCAGATCAAACAGGACAGGTTCCTGTCAAACCTCGTGATGAGCATGATATTCACCATCGTGCAGAAGAAGCTGCTCAGCGACAAGCGGAAGCGCGGCGTGCTGATCTTCGACGAATACGCCGAGACCGCACAGATGGTGGACACGGCCACGGGAACCGGCATACACAGCTCCGTGGCCTACTGCTACCAGAAGATCCGCAAGGAGAACGGGGCGGTATACACAATCGTGCAGACGCCCGACCAGCTTCCGGACGACGAACATACGAAAAACATCATCGGCAACACGGACATGCTGTTCGTCCTGCCGACAAAGGAGGTCATCTACCGGAGCATCATCGACAGGTTCAAAATGGAGAAGTCCGGACAGATAGCCCTGATGAAATCGATGCGGAACAACTTCTCCTGCGACCGTCCCTACTCCGAGTGTTTCATGCGCATGGGCGAGAACTACGGGGTAGTCACCCGGCTCGAGTTCTCCAGGGAGAAGTTCCTCGCGTTCCAGACGGAGGGCGAGATATGGTCGGAACTCGAGGAGAAGAGCCGGCGCATGTCAATGGAGGAAGCCATAAAGGAATATATCAACGAACATTAATTAAAATTCAAAACGTATGAGAAAACTGTTTTTATCATTATTCGTGCTCGTGGCGGCGATTCCGGCATCGGCACAATGGGCCGTGGCCGACGCGCCCAACCTCGCGCAGAACGTGAAGAACTTCGCGGAACTGCAGAAACAGGTCGGATATCTGAAGGAGCAGAAGGGCCAGCTGGACGAGACACTGGACCTGATGCGCAAGGTCAACGCGGCGATCTCCGACTGCGAGACGGCCAGGTCGATCATCCGCAGACAAGGAGACCTGTCGGCGCGGTGCATCAGCCTGGTGACGGAGAGGGAGCTGAGCCCGTCCACCCTGCAGACGCTGACAAACAGCATCGACATGATCATGCTCAACAACACGCGGCTCATCAGGATGTCCAGGACCATACTCTCCACCAATGTGAAGATGAACGACGCGGAGCGTCTGACCAAGCTGCAGGAGATAGAGAGGCAGACCATTGACCAGGAGAGGAAGGTGTCGAAGGTGTCGCAAATAATAACCCAGTATGAAAGAATGAAGAGGGCCCTGAGGTAACCGGCATGGAAGAGATATACAGCAATCTGAACCGGGCATATCTCCAGATAAAGGATATGATAGTGATAGAGGGATTCTATGCGCTGGTCGCCGGAATTGTGATAACGACATTCGTCTTCAAGCTGACCGCCATCGTCAAGAACATGGTGAACGACGGGAAAGGGTTCAACGCGAGACATTTTTACGAGCTGGGCAGGGAATATATCCTTTGTATAGGACTCATATGCATCATGCCCGTGCTGCTGGACACACTCGAAACAGTGCTCGCCTATGGGGCGGACGAGCTGATGAGATCCCTCGCGGCCGGAGGGGTGTACAATCCCGACAACATCTGGAAGGCACCGATAACACAGATGCTTGACGACCTGATGAACGGTGACATCATCGACATTGTCATCAACGGCCTGGACACGGGCTTCAACGCGTTCCTCGCGGGGACGGTGGGAAGTTTCGGCGGAGTGGCATACGACTATATCATGCTGGTATTCCTGTGCACACGCTACCTGATCCTGATACTGCTCGAGGTGGTGTCCCCCATAGCGATAGCATGCCTGTACAACAATGATACCCGGAGCTCCTTCTACACATGGGTCAGACAGATGTTCGGGTGTTACATGCTGTATCCGGGATTCATCATCGCCAGCGTGTTCTCGGACCTGATAGTGGTCAATTACGTACAGCAGAGGCCCTGGTCCGTGGTGCTCATGGTGATCTTCTCGTTCATCCTGAAGCTGACAATGCTCGCAACGGTAAAAGCAACAGTTAACAAATGGTTATAACATTATGATGGAGAAAAAGAACATACTCAATATAAAAAACATACTCAGGGATTTTTCCAGGCTGGCGGAAGCCAGGAGGAACCATACATTCCGTACGAAACTGGTGTTCATATTCAGCGCGGTGACAATCGCGATGGTCCTGCTGTTCGCTTACAGGGTGGTGAACGGCGCGATGAACAAGATACTGGTTGTCAACGAAGGGGGCGAGTTCGTGCATTTCAAGGCGGTACGGCAGGACATGCTGTATGAGAGCCTGCTGAAGAAGCACTGCCGGAACACGGCCTATTTCCTGAACAGTTTCGACAGGCTGTCGCTGCAGGAGAACCGGGCACGGGCGCTGTTCCTTGTGAACAAGCCGGACGCCGGCACCATATTCGCCAAATATCAGGCCGACCGGGCATACGGGGACGCCCTGGAACTCGGTGTCGTCTATAAGACGGAATTTGAAAGGATCATCGACGTACGTGCCGACGGGGACGAGTACCATGTCAGGTTCTCGTCCGTTCTGAGCATCATCAACGGCGGCGAGACACGGAAGGTGCGGATTCTCAGCGAGGGTACGGTCATGCACGGGACATCGCGTTTTCCGGAAAACGTGTCCGGCTTCTTTTTCCGGACGTATAACCAGCAATACGAACTGCTATGACACGGTCGGGAAAAAGCAGAATCATGGTGCTGGGGGGACTGGGTATCATAGTCATCCTGCTTCTCTGGGGAATCATCGCCGGCTTGCCCGGTTCTACGGACGGAGGGCAGGAGGCGGACAGGGTGACACTCCGGTCCAGAATAAAGGACAGCTTCACGCTGGATGACATGATCCGGAGCATGGAGAGGGAGAATACCGGCAGATCCTCCCTTTCCCCGGGCTACGCGGAGAGTTTCAGTACGGTGGCGGAAGCCCCCGCGGACACCGCCGGCAGCGGTGACGAGATCCGGCGTATCAGGGAATTGATCAGACGCAACGAGCAGGAGCTCGGTGCGGGAAACGTGACCGTGCCTCCGGCACCCGCACCCGCCGCCGTGAAGGAGGACAGGCAGGGACAGGCAGGGAAGACAGAAGCACGGGAACCGGAAGCCGACAGCGTCGCGGAGCCGCCCGCACGCAGGGGGTTCAACAGCGTGCGGCTGGTCCGGCAGGACGAAAAGAATGTGGTCAGGGCCTTCGTGCATTCCACACAGACCGTCATGGTCGGCTCAACCCTGAAGATGCAGCTGGCCGAGAACTGTCTTACGGACGACGGCCGGCGCATACATAAGGGAACGCCCGTATTCGGAGAGGTCACAAGCATTGACGGGGAACGGGTGCTGGTCAAAATCACATCGGTGAATCTGGCCGGGAACATACTTCCCTTCGAGAAGGAGGTATATTCCGAGGACGCGATGGAAGGCATATACGTGCCGGGAAACGTCAAGGCGGAGACCGTCAAGGAGGCGGAGGCGGCCGGGGTGAGCGGGGCGAATACAAACATCTCGGGAGGCCTGGACATGGGAAGCCAGATAGTGGCCGGCGCGGCGAACAGCGTCATCAACGCGACCAAGTCGGCTGCGGGCAAAAACATACGCAAGGTGAAGGTGATAATCAAGACCAATTACCGGATCCTGCTGAAGGAAATGAAAAAATAACGATATCGACAAACCGGAAAGGAAAGAAACCATGGCAAGAGTATATGTGGCGAGCAGCTGGAGCAACGAATACCAGCCGCAGATCGTGGCTTTTTTGAGAGAACGGGGGCATGAGGTGTACGACTTCAGGAACCCTGAAAGAAAAACGGACTTCCGCTGGTCGCAGATCAGCGGGAACTGGGAGTGGATGGAAATGGACGAGTACCTGGACGCGCTGGAGCACCCGCTGGCAGAAGCGGGATTCGCGTCGGACTTCGAGGCCATGCGGCGGGCAGATGTATGTGTGCTCGTACTCCCCTGCGGGGCTTCAGCACATTCCGAGGCGGGATGGATGAAGGGTGCCGGAAAGAAAGTGATAGTGTATCAGAACCGGCCGCAGAGACCGGAACTGATGTACAAGCTATTTGACGGGATAGTCCCGATGGCCGCGGATGTGGCACGCTTCCTGAAGGAGTTTGATGAAATGAATAATCTAAAAGTTGTATGACATGGAAAAATTCTGGCACTATATAGCCTCTGCCCTTTTGGTTATCTTCTTGAATGGATATATTCTACTCCTATTCTCAGGAAAACTGGAAAATGCCATTCTCCGAATCGGGGCTTTTGTAAAGAAGGCCATGCAAAAAATTAAAAGATATTTAAAGGGGAAAAGGCATCCGATGATCAAGAAGTGAAGTGCCTGTAAACTATTATAAACGGACTCTGGGAGTGATAATAACGAATGATAATAAAAAACACAGTATGACATGGAAGAATTCTTATCGAAAAACGGTTCTGTGACCATCTTACTTTTCTGCTTTCTTCTCACCCTTAATATTGTTTTCCACATTTTGGGGTTTTGGAAGAGTTACCATGAATATTCAAGAAAAGAAGAAGAAGGTATCAGAAAAGAAGCTGATAAATGTCAAGAAACAAATAATCAAAAGCAGGCATGAGATATACCTACGTTTTTTCTTCGTCTGTATCAGTATTAATTGTGTCATTATTTTTATTCTGAGAATCAGTTTCTTTTCCATATCCAAATCCCAGTATGAAAACAGTTATATAGATTGTCATTACTGTCCATATAAAAGTCTGCTTGAATGATGGCAGCGTGAATGTATCGCAGCATGCAATCTGAAAGACGGAAGCGACCAACGTAGGAAGAGACAATAAATAACAAGATGGTGAAGCATCTTTTATATGATGCCAAAAGAAACAGGCTGTTGAGAATAGAAAGGATATGAATGTTACCAAAATAACTGCTGCCAGACTGAGAACTAGCTGTTCCCAATATTCGAACAGTCGGTATTCAGCAGAGCCTAAAAACAACATGGAAGCCATTACCGGCCACTGACAGAGAACAGCCAGTACAACGGCTTTTTGCTCTTTGAATAAAGGAGTTAAGAATTTAGAAAAGAAATCCATCATAATTTAAATTTTAAAGTTTGCACGCAAAGATACCAATTTTGAAGAAAGATATGAGACTAAACAGAATTTACATCACGGGGAGCCTTCTCCTGTTTCTCCTTTCAGGGAAAGCACAGAAGATCGACGAACTTCCCGCCGTCCCGCTGGAGATCGGATACGAGAAGACCCTGCACCTGATATTCCCCACCGAGGTGAGATATTACAGTATCGGCGGGGACTGTATCATCGGCGAGAAGGTGGCGAACTGCCCCGAAATCATCCGCCTGAAAGCGGCGGAGGAAGGTTTTCCCGGAGAGACCAGCCTGTCGGTGGTGACGGCGGACACTAAGTTCTACTCCTACGCCATCACTTACAACGCGCGCCCGAAAGGGAGCTATGTGCGTGTGGGCGGGCAGGCACCGGAACCGCATACCCTGCCGGTGGGCAAGGACAAGCAGACGTTCCTGATCTTTCCAGCGGGAGTCACCTATGTGGACTACGGCAGCACCAACGTGGAGGTGGAGAAGGCCGGTCAAACCAGCCTGTATTTGCAAGAGCCTTCTACCGGACAATGCTTCATTCCGGATATGGGTGGATTACCGGGGCTGCCGGAACTACAACCGGATGGCACACCCGTCAGAGTCGAAATGCTGATACGCCAGGCCCACTGTATTTTCGACACGGTAGTTCCGACCTTTCTGAAAGCCAGAAGGAACAGCACTAAGGAAAGAGAAAAATACGCGGATCTTCCACCTTCTTATGACAAAATCCTCAGAAAGATAGATGCCAGAAGGGAAAAAGAGGGACACCGGCCACACATAAACCCAATAGTGTCCACTCCGCCTGTTTATATCGAATTATCCTGAATTACTTGATGGGGCGCCCGAAGATATGGAAAAGACCGGAATGCCATACTGAGTATGTTCATAAAATTCACATCCTACTAAACGGGGCTTGTATTCAAGGATTACGTTATCTAAGCGCATGGTTTTATGCTTATGTTTACAGAAGAATATCATATGATATGTATTACCTCATAAATATTATTAGCAAGAATAAGAACAGATATTTATTATGAACGATAAGAACACATTTACAGGCAGCCTGATGGCCGGAGGAATTCTCGTATGGTGTGTATTCACACCGGACGGCAGGGCGCCTTTGCATATGAATAGTGAACAGCATCCGGACAGCAGGACACACTCCCTAGGAGGGCTGCTCTCACCGGATGTTTCTTCCTTTCATGAAATTTGCAACCTGGATAACAGGCCGATGTTCCACCATTTCCCTGAGTCTGGAATAGCCATACGGTACCGCATACGCCTCCGCTACCCGGAAGAAGAAAATACCGTTGCCGAACAATCGGGACATGAGCCGGAAACATGTGTTCCCGCATGGCTCGTTCCGGAAAGGACTGGCCGGACCGGTCTGTATCTGTGGAAAGTGTCAGAAGAGAAATGCTTCATTCCGGATATGGCGGAATTGCCGGGACTGCCGGAGCTGCAGCCGGACGGCGTACCCGTAAGAGTGGAAATGCTGATAAGGGAGGCATCCCCGGTCTTTGACCGGATTACCGGAGAAATCTGGAATATCGTCCGCAATCCCGGATCCGGAAAGGAGTTCCGGCCGGTAAAGGCCGGAAATGGAGATTTGACGGGAGAAGGTGTTGTCATGTGGACGGTCTTCACTGAAGATGGGAAAGCGGCATTGTATATGGACGGCAGGGGGCATATCGAGAACGGGATGCTGTCCTTCGGAGAAAGGCTGTCCCTGGATGTGCCCGTCCTGCATGGGATCTGTAATCTGAAGGAAATGCTCCTGTTCCGCCATTTTCCGGGACAGGGAGTTCCGGAGAGGATCAGAATGCGGTTGCAGTATCCGGGAAGCGGAAAGCCACATGAGCCGGAGGAATGTTTTCCCGTGTGGATCGTGCCGGAAGAGAACGGGCGGACCGCCCTCTTCCTTCAGGATCCGTCAACCGGCGAATGTGCAATCCGGGATATAAGCCGCGTGCCGGGAGCTCCCCGGTTACAGCCGGACGGGATGCCGGTTGGGATGGAAATGCTGGTACGACAGGCGGACTGGTTTTCCGACATGGAAAGTCCGGCTTTACGGAATATCAGTAATCTCTCCGCAAATGGGGAGGCAAAAGACGATTATAAAGCCGGGTTCCCGTGATTTGGGGGATATAGTTAACTGTACAGTCCCCGAGTTTCAATGGAAGTTCTTCAAATCTGCAAACGACAGTCCTTCCGATTTTTGGATAAGAATGACACAGATGGACATAAGCGGAAACCATATACGTTGGATCTATTATATAATTGCCGACTGTGAGCCATACATGAAAGTCAGCAGTCATCGCTCCTGTAAGATTAGTGAACACTCTGACCAGCTCATCCCTGTCCGTGTAGTATTCCTTTTCCCGGTTGCCGAGCAACGTATAACCGGTTGTAAGAATCGACTGAAAGTGATTCCGGTTAAGCAGATCATTGATAGCCAGACATATGGGAAGGCATTTATTCACCACATCAGAAGGGCTAAGTTCAGAGAATATCTCCTGTACAAAACTGTATGCCTCCCGGATACTAGCATCATCATATTTTTCGAGATGCAGTCCGGTGACATATGAAGTGTTCCCTCCATGCAGATGACGGACAGTGAAATCGTGGGCTTCGGTTAAAAGAGTTAAATAATCGGTTTTGGACATATAAAACAGTTTTAAAGTTTACATGCAAAGGTAGTTATTTAAATGAAAGATATGAGACTAAGCAGAATTTACATCACGGGGAGCCTTCTCCTGTTTCTCCTTTCAGGGAAAGCACAGAAGATCGACGAACTTCCCGCCGT
>NZ_JBCOCI010000007.1:73031-114438 GCF_040929485.1 Phocaeicola sp. RTP21198st1_B8_RTP21198_201120
GCAGACGTTCCTGATCTTTCCAGCGGGAGTCACCTATGTGGACTACGGCAGCACCAACGTGGAGGTGGAGAAGGCCGAGGGAGTGGACAACATCCTGGCGGTAAAGGCAACCGGAGCCTTCACCGAGGACACGAACATATCGGCGGTGGTCGAGGGAGGAAAGTTCTACACCTTCGGCCTGCACTATGTCCCGGTTCCGGAGCGGTCCAGTTTCGTGATCGACAAGGAAGCCACGCAGAAAGTGGCCATACTGGACGAGAAGGAGCGCTCGAGCGGGCAGAAGGAGCGGATCCGGGAGGCCATAGCAAAACGGACACCACTGGATCTGGGACTGAAGGACAGGAACGCCGGCGTGGAGTTCGAGGTCGGGAACATCTTCATTGACGGGGACATCCTGTTGCTGCGCATGACACTGACGAACCGCACGCAGATCGGATACACCACGGACTTCATGAGGTTCTATATTCAGGATGCCAAGATACGCAAGAAGACCGCGGTACAACAGGTCGAGCAGAACATACTGTTCACATTCGACTACCCTGAGGAGGTGCCGGCACATGAAAGCAGGACATTCACCGTGGCCATGAACAAGTTCACCATTCCGGACAAGAAGAGGCTTGTCATAGAGATCCAGGAGAAGAATGGCGGCCGACACTTCCTCTACAAGCTGAGGAACAAGTCGCTCCTGGCGGCGGAGGAAGTGTTCAGAAGCCTGAAGGAGCAGAGGACGGAGGATGAAGCGGACAGGATATTGAGGAGGATATCCCGATGAGACTGCTGCTGTTCATACTGTTTTTCCCTTTTTCCTTCCACGGGGAGGACAACGGAAGGGAGCTGCTCGATATGGCACTGGAAAAATGCGGAAGACTGGAGAGCCTGGCGGACTGCCGGGACATACTTCTCCGACACGGAGTGGCAGACAGGATACCCCTGGCATGTCCCCTGAGGGACAAGTTCCGGATAAGCAGCGCATACGGCCGCAGGATTCATCCCATAACGGGGAAACGCGGTTTCCATTCGGGGATCGACATGGCGGTGGAACTGGCCGCACCGGTCCATGCCACGGCCTCGGGCACGGTTTCATTCGCAGGAAGGAAGGGAGGCTATGGAAGATGTGTCGTCATACGGCATTCCTACGGCTTTGAGACCTTGTATGCACATCTGGCGGCGTATTATACCACAGAGGGACAAAAAGTCGTGAAAGGGGCTGTAATCGGCTTTGCGGGGAGTACGGGCAGAAGCACGGGATACCACCTGCATTATGAGACAAGAAAGAACGGTAAAACTATAAAACCATACTGGTATGGATATGACAATTCAGGAGGAGATTGAACAGCTTGTACTGAGGTGCATAGCCTCCGACGGACTGAAGGCCTGTCCGAAAGATCTGGCCTTCCTCGAGAGATACGGCCTGAAAAAACTGTACTTCTTTTCCGTGGAATATGGAATGGAGGGAGTGGACACGTCGGAACTGGACGGCAGGGCGGGAAGACTGATCAGGTGGAACCTGTACTCGACGGATTTCCCGCTCCTGCGGCAAAAGTATGAGAGGGAGGGAAAGAAGGCGCTTCTGGAATGCCTCTATCTGGAGGAAAGGTATTTCCGGGAATTCCTGGAGGAGGACAAGCCATGACAAGTCTTTCAGCAATCAACTATATAGAACGGATCAACCGGATGTACCGGCTCATCCGGATGGAGAATACCGGCAGCCTGAACGAGCTGGCGGCCAAACTGAGGGTGAGCGAGAGGACCGTGAGCAACTATCTGGAGGAGCTCAGGCTGATGGGGGCCGAGATAAGTTTCAGCAGGACACGCAACACTTATTTTTTCGGGAACCGGTTCGTGCTGTATGCAACATTCGAGGCGCGCATCGATGCAGATGTGCTGGACGATTCAACAGGGCATGACGTATGCAATTATAATAAATCATTAAAAAACATCTAATTATGAAGAAAGTAAAATTTTTATTTCTGACAGCGTTTGTTGCGGTATTCGCAGGCTGCCAGAGCGAGGAAATGCTGGAAAAGAGTTCAGAAAATGACAAGACAACTCCCACCGGTGACATACGGATCACCATCAAGGGGGAAGGTATGACAAACCCGGCAACCAGGGCGACAGACGGAAAAGTGGAATTCGAAGGAGGATATGCCACAGGGGCGGGACTGTATAATGGGACAGATCAGCCTGTGGTTGAAGCTCACCCCGACGGTGGTTATGAAGTAAGCTATTTCTATGGTGGCCCGACAAATGAGCCTAAAAAATATGACTATTCACAATCAGGAACAAGTCTTTTTGAGGTTGATTTAGGCGGTCAGGATCATACCTTTCATTGCGGATTCAAAGAGAAGAAACGAAACCTTACTGTTAATGCCGGAACCGGCGGTTCTGTTTCACCTTCCGGCACAAACAGCTATCGGGTTAAGAAACCGATTGACATAACAGCCACACCGGACAACGGATATGAATTTACCGGTTGGACTATTACTGAAGGGGATGTAACAATCAATGATCCAAGCAGTTTGACTACCACAGCAACCCTGCATAATACCAACAGTACTATTACAGCCAAATTTATAAGTAGTAAGTTCATAATTGTAGGGAACAATGGGTATGTGATCACTCCTTCAGGAGCACAACAGACAGGTCAGTGTGATTGGAAATATGTGGCCTATGGCAATGGTAGATACTTTGTAAGTGGTAAAATGGAGGAAAGTTCATCTTTTACCGCTCCATATATGACTTCATCCGATGGTGAAAATTGGAATCTGACAAGTAAGATGGGAACAGGATATGAACCGATTGGGGTTGCTTTTGGTAATGACAAGTTCATAACATCATATTCTACAAGTTATTCGACAGCAACATATTTTGTATCAAACGACTGGAACTTTACTGGCAGTCAGCCACATTCTACCTTTATTCCTTATTCGGTAGCTTATGGAGATAAAATGTTCGTTATGGTAGGGAAACAAGATGGTTATGGATATAGTTATACAATGGACGACTATTCCACAACATGGACCAGAAAAGTAATTGGAGGGATTACCCCCGTAGATATAACATTTAATGGTGATCTCAAAAAATTCATAGCACTTGGGGAATGGGGTGAGGTTTATGCTTTCAGCCGTTATTTCGGTTGGTCCAAAAGTGCGGAAATATCACTTACAAAGACCTTTACACGGGTTGCAGTTTCCAATGACGGAACAATTGTCGCCGTTGGGAAAGACGGGTATATAGTTTCATCCAAGGATTGGGACTCCCCAAAACAGATTGGTACACAGAACTGGAACGATGTCATTTGTCTCAATAATAAATTTATCGCAATAGGTGACAATGGCTTGATAACCCAGTCTGCCGACGGGATAGTCTGGTCAAATCCGGAGCAGGTAAAAGATGCTTTGGGAAATGCATTAAATATTAATCTGAACGCTCTCTGTGCTATACAATAAGAACTGGATGCGAAAACGGTCATATCCCAATTCTGATTTAAGCGAACATTAAACGGTATTCTGAAAATCCGGAAAATGAAAGAGGCTGTCTCAAACTTGAGATGGCCTCTGTTTTTTTGCCCGTTTTCAGCCCCGTATAGGGCAAAACGGCTACAAGTGCGACATATCCTTTCATTTCATAGATGAAGGCTATAGAAGGAATTTATGACCTTCAGGGCGTTTTTATTGGAATCACGATTAAAAAGACTATTTTTGTTTCTAAAAATGGATTCATTAAATATTCTGGGTGCCCAGCTGCGTGATTGTATAAAAAGCCATCTTCTCCAATTTGGGAAGGGTGATATCAAAGGAAACATATATATATTCTTGGGAGGAAGCGAGTTCAACCTCTCGATATCCGACCTGTGTGAAGGGGACGAAGAACTTCCCCGGAAAGAAAAATATCTGGGCGGATACTATGACAAGGTCAGGGCGATGCTTCCTGAAGGTGGGTCTGACAAGCATTATGTCACCTTCACCGACTTTTTCTCTGACGTATGCAGGGATACCGGTATCAAGGATTCCACCCGCAAGAACTATTTCCGGACGCTGGACACACTGGGCGGATATGCTCCGGAAGCGGCTTTCTGCGATATAGACAAGACATTCGTATGTGGTTACGAGCACTTTCTTTGCTCCATGAGAATGAAAGCCAACACGATTGTCAAGCATATGAAGCACTTGAAAAAGGCACTCCGACAGGCTTGTCTGAAAGGATATGTCAAACAGTCCATAGATGAACTGTTCAGCCTTTGCACTGTGAAACCGGAGAAAACGTTCAAGGAAAGCCTGACGCCCAAGGAACTGGTCGTACTCTATCAATTCCTGGAGAACAACTTTGACACGATGGAGGAAAGGGAACGGGAAATCCTTTCCGGTTTTCTGTTCTCGTGCCTGACGGGACTGCGCTATTCTGACATTTGCTCGGTGGAATATTCGAATATCAAACGGATCAGGAACAAACGCTGGCTTTTCCTTACCATGCAGAAAACCTCCCAAAAGGTTTTGATCCCCATCGAGCAGATGTTTTCCGGAAAGGCCCTCGGCATTATGAGGTTGTTCCATAGAACAAGGGGGAAACTCTTTCACATGCCTTCCAATGCTGTGTGCAACCGGGTTATAAAACGTGTTTACAGGAAGCTTTTCCGTAGCCGGAAAAACATTTCCTTTCATACAGGACGCCATACGACAGCCACCCTTCTGCTTTATCATGACACGCCGCTTACGACCATCAAGGAGATCCTGGGACATACCAACATCCGCACCACGGAAATCTATGCGGACATAAACGAGGCGACAATCTACAACTCGATATCCAAGATCAAGTTCAAGGAACTGGAAAAGGTTGAGCGGAGGATAGCCCGGGGCTTTCCCGACAAAAGCTGAAAGACCACTGTCAGAAAAAACTGCTTCTGACAGTGGTCTGAATATACGAATATATTTGTGACAGCTATAAGTCACCAACGATTCCGGCATAACCGGTTATCCGGATGACATCTCCGTCTGTCAAATCCTTCTTCAGCAGTTCCATGCCAGTGACAGCCAGGGGGATATAATGTTGCCATGTAGTGGGGGAATAACTTTCCCATGACTCTGCAGGGGTGGGATTAGTGTATATTATATTATTTCCCAGTATTAAATATCCCTTTTCCGAATCGATACATCTCCCTTTCTCATTAACGATTGTCTGCCTTGATATCTGATCGATAACAAGCCTGCTCTTTTCTTTCGGAATAGTGACTGTTGCAGAAACTGCGCTCTTAATCCGTATTCCAACAGCATCAGATTCCAGGTTGCAGTTTTCTCCTTTCAGTGATATGGAATGTTTTTGAGACTCATTATCAAAATGATAGGTAATGTATGTCGTATGAGGACTTGCAGAACCGTTCCATGGAGTAAGCCTTATTTTATTTCCCGTTTGATTTTTCATTATATATTCATCAGCAGGAAGCGTGAAAGTGACCGTAACAGGCAGCTGCTCTTCTTTAAAATTAGCTGTAATAGTACTGTTGGTATGAAAGTTTCTATTATTGAGTAAAATTTTGATCTGATAAATAAAAACGTGTGCCATACTGAACTAAATTCAGCATAACACACGCATTAGATATGACTATAGTTAAAGGGAGCTTATTTCCTCGGCAGACAATCCGGTGGCTTGCGAGATGATATCAGTTGATACACCTAATTTTTTAAAATTACGGGCATTCTCTATCCTTTCTTCAGCACGACCTTCAGCACGACCTTGCTTTAGGCCTTTCTCCAGTCCCTTTTCCTCACCTTTGTGCTCAGCAGTGGCAATGGTATTCTGCCAATCACGATAGACTTTTAGACTTTCTTCATAAGCCTCATATTGCTCTTTGGTAAATTTGGCAATTTCAGCAGCATCGAACAACTTGGTAAATACCCTTTCCTGTAATGCCTTGGGACGTTCCATTAGACGGGAAAGGTTACGTAATACAAAGAGCCATTTCTCAAACATACCATCCAGTTCTTCCTCCCTCTTATTAAATTTGGGCATCTCTAAATAGACAAAAGTAAGTTTATCATAGAAAACTTCCTTCGTATGAATATCCATCAGCTGAACCTCATGGTGGAAATAACCCTCATCCTTGTGATCAAAGGTGAAGTTCAGGACACCGATAACATAAACCGCTTTCAAATGGTAATCCCACTCGCCCTTCTCACCCTGTTCCCGGATCGGGAATGTCGAATAGTACAAGCTTCTGTCCTTGAAGAACTGTTGTTCTCCACGTTGCATCTCAATAAGTATTTTCTCACCTTTTTCATTCTCACAATATACATCGAAAACCGCGCGTCTGTCAACCTCGGAATTGCCCAAATGCTCCGTATTGAGATAAGTCAGGTCGCGAATGATTTCTTTCCCCTTAAAGAGACTGTTTACAAAGCTAAGAAGCAACTCCTTGTTCATCTCCGTACCGAAAAGTACCTTGAAACCAAAATCGGTGTATGGATTAATATATTTGTCTTTTAGCAATTTATCTGTCATACTTAAAGTTTTTGAATAGAACAAAGATAGCAAAAGAAAACTATTTCACAAAATATTGAATGAAAATGAAATGAAACAGGCACAGGTTCCTAGAGAATTCATGTTCTTAAAATACGAATTCTCTTCTCTGTACAAACATAATAAGCCCAACAGTACTATTACAGCCAAATTCAAGCAGTCTACAAGAAGCGTCACGATTAATTTAGATAGATTTTATAGTTCCACATCAAGCATGAATAGTGGCAGGAATTATGAGTATTTGACCTTGTCATCTACAGATTGTTCCGGTATAATATGCAAAATATACGGGCAGACTAAGAATGATATGGACAATATGGATGAAGTGAGCTATCCTGTGCAGATAGAGCCAAACAAAAAGGTTATGTATGCGTATTCAGAATGGGAAACAATAAATCAGGATGGAGATACACGAGAAAAAAGTGCCACTCCGCAGTCCTTTGATATTATGATAGATAATGTTAAGGTACTCTCAAACATCAAATCTCCTTCAGGCAAGCAAACTCTTGATTTCGGTGAGTTTAACGGCAAAGAAATACCAGGCACTGGCTATAACATAACCTTCCGGTTCACAACGCATTGGGAATAGGAATGACAGGGGGATATATCCCCCCTGCTTTTTATATAAACCAAAACTATTTTCTATCTATATCACAAAAACCGTTCAGAAAGCCTAATTTAAGGCTGTTGTTATCTGTTATTTTTGTTGATTTCCAATTGATCCCATCTATGGATTTCCCGATATATCCGTTATTCTCAAGAGTTAGAAAACTATCATCCTTAAATATAATTTCTTCCCAGGAATTATCCCCGAAAGCTATTTCTTTCCAATTTATACCATCGGTAGAATAGTGCATATATCCATAGGAACTTACAATGAATTTATTATTTCCGAATGCTGAAGAATACAAATTGGTGGCTGTTATTTTTACTCTGTTCCAGTTTGTCAGGTCCGTCGAATTATTAATATAACCACTTTTTTCCGCAATGACATAAATACCGTTTCCATAAGTTACGGATTTCAAGTCACCGGAGCCGATTTTTGTTTCCTGCCAGACGTTTCCATCTGTGGAAGTTGCCATATATCCGTTATTGCCTACAACGATAAACCGGCCATTGCAATATTGTATGTTGTTCCATGTACGGTTCTTGGTGTTGCTGATCTTGATAATGTTCCAATCTCCGGTGCCCGTAGATACTGCAACATATCCATTACCGGCAGCCACATATTTACCGTCTGCGAATATTATGGAATACCAGTCTGATGAATATCCAACGATATCCGGTCCTGTCCATGTTATGCCATCTGTTGAAGTGGTCATATATCCACGTTTGCCGACTGCTATATATTGGCCATTACCATGTACTACTGAATACCAATCTGTTTCACCCAATATATATTTTTTTTCTTGGGAAAGGATAACGCCATTATCACCTACGAAAATGTAATCAGAAATAGATATACCCTGTTCAAAATTGGCTGTAATAGTACTGTTGGAACGAGATGGAGCGATAAAAGAAAAACAGATTCCCTCACAGGTCCATTTTTGTATTCCGGCATTTTTTCTACTTTTGCAAAAAAAAACAAAGTAAGAACGTTAACAAAGATACTATGTTCGGCAAAAAGAAAGACAACAAGGAGCATGACATTGCAACATCCGAACCTTTAAAACTGACTACCATAGCAGCCGGTACAGTCTTGAAAGGTATAATTGATGTGGAGGGAAGCCTGCGGGTGGATGGAACAATAGAAGGTGACATCACATGTCGTAAAACAGTGGTGCTCGGTCCTCAAGGGAAAATTACAGGGAATGTAACTTCCGTTTCCGCCATATTACAAGGCACATTGAAAGGTGACATACATATTACAGATGAACTGATGCTGAAATCTGGCTGTATGGTAAATGGTGATATCTACACCAGTAAATTGGAAGTCGAACCCAAAGCCTGCTTTAACGGTACTTGCAATACCATTAAGGAGGCCAAACAGATACAGACTGAAGCAATGGAAAAAGCACCAAAATCAGATCAGGCAATGAAAAAATAAAGCGGGCATCCTGTCCGCTTATTCCGCTCCGAATTATAATCATGACAAGAAGATCCATAGAGAAAACAATGTTTCTATGGATCTTTTATTTTTACAGGCAGCCAGAAAACCTCCCATTCATTTTTCTTTCAAAAAATGAAGTCCCGATGCATCACTGCAGCAGGACCTCTCCACCTTAAATTCATTTTATTTATGCCAATGAATTATATTTCCATGCCGGTATCAGTTACCAATTCCCTTATCCGGCTTATTTGTCTTTCCAAAAAATAATCGGCATACAGATCATATGCTCCGGTTTCATAAAAACTGACCAGTCCTTTTCGATAGTTCAGTATATCAGCTTCCCTGGCCGAATATACCGGGATTATTCCGGCATTCATCATTACAATACTTTCCACAAGGCGTGCGGTCCGTTTGTTACAATCTATAAACGGCTGTATCTTTGCAATGTTGCAATGTAAATATACGGCACGTTCAAGAGGGTTGTCCAATTCTGTCTGGCGATACAGGACCTCGCTTAACTTGAAGCGGATCTCATACACATCACGCGGAGGTATATATTCCGTCCCGCTGATCCGTACCGGACGTGTCCTGAACTGCCCGGCTTCTTCATCGGAAACCAACCCGGAAGACAAACCGGAATGCAGCCGGAGCAATGTACGTTCATCTATCATTTCCGTATTACCTCCCTTATGGATATATTCCATTTCCGACACAAAGACGTTATGCAGATTCTTCAACATTTTTGCATCCTCATATCTTTTTTCAGAAGTGATACCGTCTTTCAGAAGCGCTTCCGTTTCCACATATGTATATGTATTCCCTTCGATCTTTCCTGAATAATAACTCCACACCACAGCCAAATTGCGTATATCGGAAGATGTCAGATCCGACAACTTTGCCAATGGAGAGCATAGAATTTGTTCTGCTTTCTGTAATTGCTTATCGGTAAATATATTCATTTCAATTCCTGTTATTCCAATTTTGAGGATTTATTTTTATATAATTCGTTGTTTCATCCCAAATATATCCGTCCGTATAGTTGCGGTTGAAGAGATAGTCTGCATCACACCGAAGCAATATCCATTCATTGGAGCCTTCCGCTTTCCAGTATAGATGCACAAGTGGCCCCGCATATCCGACACCATTATATTCCGGTTTCAATCGTTTAACCGGGAACTGGCACTCCATAATACCTTTCCAGAAACGTATTCCTGCCGGAATATCAACAGCCACAGTGCCAATCTCATCCCTCCATTCGTCATCATTGACCGCACCTTTTCTTTTAATACTTGGTCTGTATGAATTGGAATTCATCTTGAACTCACGCTCCCAGACAGCTTTAATTTCGCCTCTCAATGCTTTTTCTCCTTTATTGGACAAAATATATACCAGGTTCCATGGAGTATCATCAGGCACCGGATATGCAAGAATAGAAGTATATCCCTGCCCTTCCACCTCCATCATGCGCAATGCCGGCAAATTCTCTGACGCAGGCGCTTTCACCTCATACAGCCATTCCTGGTCTGTGCTGCCATAAGAATATCCAACGGCCCTGCACCACATTGTTTCTCCTTTCCTGCGGAACAATGGGACAAGCTGGTAGGTCCCCGGTGCGGAAGTGACATAACACTGGATGCGCTTGCCGTCCCATCCTCCATTGGTCTTGATGTCTATCGGCTGGAACTTCTCTACAATCTCATTAGTACCCTGCCTCATGAATACAAATCTCATCTCCCCTTCGCCGTCATCACAGAAAGGCGTATAGAATGTCCCGAACACCTTGCCTTCGTTTTGGTAACAGTCGTATCCGTACTCCGTATAGTTCGGCCATATCTTGAAAGGATAATCGTCCGGATCAGGATTGAGTATAATCTCGTCGCTCTTGCCGTACCTGCTCCAGTATTCCACATCGATATCCACCTGTTCCTTGTTGACCGGGGCGTTGTAATTCCCTGTCATGTTCAGAGTATAGGTGTATTTCATGCCCGCCTTCCATTCATGCTGCACCGGGAATGCATAAGTGTGCTTCTGTCCGTCAATGGTAAAGCTGACACATGCCTGGTGGTCATGCGATGCTCTTGGAATGAGAATTGCATCGACAACGACCGGATCCGCATCATTCAGGGCGTAGTTTCCTCCGACTCTGATCGCACCACGTCCCCTGTTGTAGTCCATCTTCACAGTTCCGGACAAGGCATCGACTGTTCCGGCAGTGTATATCTCCGAGAATGTCATATCCGCAACCACTCCCGCGCCAATGTACTCGTTTTTCATCAGCCGCACACATACAAGCGTCATTGCGTGCCGCATCATCAGGTCGGCGGTGGGCATGTCCTTTGTCACCCTGGCGGATCCGTACAGGATGTCATCCTGGTCCGCCAGATCAAACGGCACATTTTTGCAGTCAGTCACCGCGTTGTCGTACGGCAGATATGCGACCACCTCCGCGTCCCCTTCCACCGGCACCTGGCTGGCCGCGTTCCATTCTTTCCCGTCAAAGACGTATGAGGCGTTTTTCGTGCCTGCTGCTTCCGTCCCGTCCGTATTGACAAACACTCCCATGGCGTGTCCCGGCACGAACGCCTCAATGATCCCCCTTGTCTGTTGCATGCCCTGCAGTGTGGCGGTGACGCCCAGCCGTGTCTTTTCCGGTTCCTCTCCGGGTTCTTCTTCCTCCTGGTTTCCGCCGGGATTCACCACCGGCGGTTCGGGCTCCGGCAATATTCCGTCCTTTTCACATGATGCAAGCGTACAGGCAAGCGAGGCGGCTAATATGTATCCAAATATCTTTTTCATGTTTTTCCAAGTTAAGTATTTTACTTTTATCCGACTGCTACTTTTATAGTAATTCCCATAATTCACTTCTCCACATATTCTCTCCAGAAATCCTCCAGTTTCTCTCGGTCCAGTGTCCCGTCCTCTTTGAGAAAGCACCCTACCATCGCTTCAAGTATCGTTTTGACGCCCCTGTACCGGTGATCCGCGGCGAATGTTCTTAATTCCCACACAAGATCCTCTGTCAATGCGATTGTCTGGTTGTATGTTTTTCCTGCAGGCTTTCCGGTCGTGCCTTTTTCTTTCACCGGGTTTTCTCCCACCATGTTTTCCAGGGAGATCCCTCTTGACTTGAACTCTTTCATTTTCCAGTATTTTGTTTATTCATCCTTTTCACTCTCCCGACAAATTCCTCCGTCAGCTTCCTGTAGTCCTCGGCCCCGTTTGACGAGGGTGCATAATCAAAAATGCTTTGCGCGTTGTACTGTGCCTCTCCCAGGGCCACGTTGTTGCGGATCGTTGTTTCAAACATTCCTTCCCCTAGGGCCTCCTTCAGACTCTCCCTTATATCCGCATCCAGCTTTCTTTTCGCATTGAACCTGGTCATGAAGTATCCGAGTATGCGTACCTGTGCGCCCAGCTTCCTTCTGAGCAGGCTGATGATATAATGTATCTTCTCGATGCCCTTCATTGCGAAATAGTTCCCGTCCGTGGGTATGATAACAAAGTCACTTGCCATGAGTGCGTTCTGCGTGATGATCCCCAGTGAGGGCGGACAGTCTATAAGTATATACTCATAATTTTCCGCCAGTACCTTTATGATCTCCCTGAAAAGGAACTCCCTGCCCGGCGTGGTGTTCATCACCACTTCCGTTGCCGCCAGATCCAGAGATGCCGGCAATATGTCCACCTTCTCCAGCCATTTTTGCGGCTTCAGGTCCAGAGGCTTGTCCTGCATGCAGTCCTGCAGCACGCTCTCAAGCAGCACCTCCGTGGAAAGACTTGCCATTTCCTCCCCGAATGCGGCCATCGTCGTATTCGCCTGCGGATCCGCATCGATAATACATACCTTCTTTCCGTGCAACCGTGCGATCCCGGCAGCCAGATTCAACAGTGAGGTCGTCTTGGCGACACCACCCTTGTGATTGACACATGCTGTTGTAATTGTCTTCATAATGTTCATATCTCCTTGATTATTACGGTGTAAAGATACAAAAATTTATACATACCGCCAAGTATTTTACGTAGATACTATTTTACTTTAAATATATTTCATATATTATACTTATATAATACAATATGTATTTATTATATATTACTTAATTAGTGAACAATATAAATAAAGTAATTTACTTGAATAAAAATATTATTTTTTCACGGGAAAGGTATATCGCAAAAATAATGCAACCGTAATATATATCTTGCGGCCTTAATAGTATAGCCGTACATATAAAGCTAAAAAAGTCAGGGAGCTTGCCGGAAGATGTTATGGAGATAATAAAAAGCCCCCGGCCTGTTAAAAGCAACGCCAATCACTTTGTAACACCACGCAGAACCGCGCAACCGGGGGCAAATACCCTCTGTTGCGGTTCTGCTTTTTTTATGTTACAAAAATGATTGGCTTTGCAAATATAATAAAATATTCGCTATGACATTATTTGAGATTCTAAATTTTAACAGGGAGGTTCTTGAACGCCTGAGAACGATGGGGTTCAAACCGGATGACTGCAGGTATATCGACCTGTATAAGGAGTATGAACGTATGCGGCTTCAGGGTGACAAGGTCACCTACTGCATCGCCGCCCTGTCGGTGAGGCACGGTGTTTCGGAACGGAAAATCTACGAGATTATCGGACGCTTCAAGAAGGAGTGTACGTTCCCTGCAGTATAAGTGGCGCCTGTTTTTTGTTTTCACGGCAGGAAGTGCGGAACTTTGTGCCGGAAATACAAACACTTATATCTCACGACAAACTGATTATATAATGGAAAAGACTTACAGTTACAGCCAGGCCCCGCTTCCTTTCGTGGGGCAGAAACGCATGTTCGCGTCAGAATTCAGAAAGGTACTGGAACGCTTCGGTGATAAGACGGTCTTTGTCGACCTGTTCGGTGGTTCCGGCCTGCTGGCACACATCACCAAACGGGAACGCCCTGACGCGAGGGTCATCTACAATGACCACGACAACTACCGCGGGCGTCTGGAGAATATCGGCCGGACCAACCGTCTGCTGGCGGACCTGCGGGATATGGCCCGGGAACATCCCCGCCATAAGATGATAACCGGAAGCCTGCGTACGGCATTTCTCGAGCGTATCCGACAGGAGGAACAAACAGGCGCGGTGGATTACATTACCCTCTCATCCTCCCTGCTGTTTTCCGGGAAATACGCCCTGGACCTGGAGGAGCTCGGGAAGCAGAGCTTCTATAACAATCTGCGCCTTTCCGACTACCGCTGCGGGGGGTATCTTGACGGCCTTGAAGTGGTCTGTTGCGATTACAAGGTGCTGGCGGACAAATACGGCGGGGCGGCGGACGTCGTGTTCCTTGTCGATCCCCCCTACATGGCCACGGACACCAGCACATACAAAATGGACTGGAAACTGAAGGACTATCTGGATGTTCTGCTTGTCCTGAAGGGACACCCGTTTGTCTATTTCACCTCGTCCAAGTCGCCCATACTGGATCTCTGCAGCTGGATGGAGGAGCATCCCGGAACCGGCAATCCTTTCAGGGGGGCGGGTAAGTCCACGTTCGCCGCACGGATGAATTACGCTTCATCCTATACGGATATCATGCTCTACAGGGAAATGCCTGAGGCAGCCTGACAAACATCACATCACCTTGAATTCTTTTCCGCGGACACTTCCGGACTACAATCCGGATTGTCCGCGTTTTCTGTTACAGAACGTCGCAACATGATTGCGACGAACCGCTGTACCTTGCACCCCGGAAGCGGCATAGTGCACGTTCCATAAACATTATGTATAACTAAAAAAAACAACCATGTCAACCGAAAACAAGATGATGCCGGAGAATGCCCGGCTCGCAGCGGTCCTGGCCGATCCGGACATGATCCTGAAATTCAAGACACCGTCCGAGAAGGCCCAGATGGCGGCGGTACAGAGAAAACCGGAGCTGATAGGCCACCTGCCCTCGGCCACGGAGAAGGTGCAGCTCGTGGCGGTTCTCCGCTCTGCCGAGAGCGTCCTGCTCATGCACGCCCCCTCGCGGAGGACCTGCTTCATGGCCGTGGAGAAAATGCTGGGCCTGGACCTCCTTCCTGAAGAGAATGTGCTGGACGCGGCCGAGAAACTGGTCCTGCGGATGAAAAGGGACAGAAATGAGGGAAAGCCGGACACGGCGGCCATAGAGGAGTTCCTGACCGAAGTCAAACCTTATAAAAACTGATGCCCATGCCTACCATTTCAGAACGCCTGGCGGCATTGTTCAGCCGGGACATGAGAACCGTACTCCGCAACCCCCGCGCCATCAGCATGCTCGCCAATCCTTCCGCACGTGTCCAGATGGCGGCGGTCCGCAGGGACAGGAGTGTCATCTGCTTCATCGACAAACCCGTGGAGAAAGTGCAGCTTGCCGCAGTCAGGAACGCGCCGCACAACATTCATTTCATCACCTCGCCAAGCGAGCGGGTCCAGCTGTCCGTCATACGTGCCAGACCGTCCTACATCGGCTTCATACCCGATCCTTCGGAGAAGGTGCAGCTGGCGGCTGTCGAGAGAAGGCCCGAATGTGTCGCCCTGATACGGAAGCCGGCGGAGAGGGTGCAGCTGATGGCCGTGCTGAAGGATCCGCGGCACATCGCCTCCATCCGGGAACCTGCTATGAAGGTGCAGCTGGCGGCGGTACAGAAGGATCCGGAATACATCCGCCACATCGAGGAACCCGCAGAAAAAGTGCAACACATGGCCATACAGAGGAATCCGGATGTCCTGCGTCACATAAAATCCCCTGCGGAAAGCGTGCAGCTCGCAGCCGTGCAGGCCAGGGGGGAGACCGTCGTGCACCTGGCGGATCCTCCGGAGGCCGTCCAGCTCGCCGCCGTCAGAAGCGATCCACGGAATATCCGTCATCTTGAGAATCCCACGGAGAAGGTGCAGCTTGCCGTCCTGCATGCCGACAGGAATGCCGCAACGCTCATCAGCTCCCCGGCAGAGGAGGTGAAGAGGCAGGCTGCAAGCCTGTACGGACTGGAGCTCGGGAAGGATGCCGGAAAGAAAACAAGGGAGGCCCGAACACGCGGAAGCTCCGCCGCCCCGGTAAAACGCACAGCCGCGAGGAAGACCGGGGAGGCCGCAGGAAAGAAGCCGTCGGCCGGACAGGTAAAGGAGGCCGTCGAGAAACTGGACAGGGAGATTCAGGAAATCAACAGGGAGTATCACGAGGCCGGCCTTGAGGCACAGTACTCGGACAGCGGCGTGGAACGCGCCCGGGAACTTGAGGAGGCCGGCGAGCGCAGGGAGAGAAAACTCGCCGGGGCCTGTGAAAAATTCAACTCATCCGCCGTTCTGGACAAGAAAGAATGCGATATGGGGAACATCATCCGGGAACTGCGTGCCAAAGGTGTCGCCGTGGAGAGCATGAAGGCCGAGCAATGGAACACGCTCATGCAGGGAAAGGCCGTGAAGCCGCCAACCGTTACCGGCATGGCCGGGAAAGGGAGCACGCTGATGCTCTCCAAGACCCCCGTCGGCTACACACTGAAAGCCGTGAACTCTGTGAACAGCATCAGCCGCCAGGCCGGCGCGGACATGTAGAAGTAAAATGTGCATTTCATGAATATTACTTGTTTACTGGAAAACAAACCAAGTAAACAAGTAATATCTCTTTAATGACATTCCCGGCAGACTGCAAACCAATGACATAACCCGATTATAAATTCAAAAGGCATATGAACATTTCTGACAAATACTTCATGGAGGGGGAAACGGGGCTTTCCTCCTTCCACGGGACGGAGCCTTCCGCCGGTTACAAGAGTGCGGGAAGGGAAACCGTCCGGACCGGTGACATACCTTTCCGCGAGGCCGGGGAAAGCGGCGGGGACAAATCCCTGGTAGGACTGCACAACATCAGCGAGGAGCGTCTTTTAAAAGCCCTGAGGCTGGGCGGATTCGCCAACCCGAGCGCGGCGGTGATCGATATCAGCAGACAGACCCACGAGGGATACGGGGAGATCTCACTGGTACTGCCCGCCTCCATGATAGACAGGCATAGCGGACGCAATGCCGGAACATGGAGCCAGGACGCATGGACTCCCGTTTACCCACAGATAGAGAGACAGTTCGGGGGCACGGGCGGTGACAGGGCGTCCGGTGACATCATGTCCGTACCCGAAGAAATGCGGAATGAGACAAGACGGGGCATCAACTCATGGATGGACGGGCGTTCCGCTGACCGGCTGGCATACCTGTACCTGCATGAACAGGGAAAAGCGCCCGGACTGGTGCGCCGGGAGGCCAGGTATCCGGAATCGCTCCACAAGGCGGTAAGGGATATCATGGGGGACAACTCCGTCCTGGATGACGTCAGCGCAGGGAAACGGTCGGAGCTGCTCGGGCTTTATATCCGTGAGAACTTTTCCGGGGACAGGACGGCGTACGGGAAAGAGCTTCAGAGGAAGATGATCCGCCTGGAGGAGAAGATCGGTTCCCGGGCCAATCCGGACTCGCTGGTCGTAAGACGCGCCCGGGAGAGGCTGGACACGTTACGTGAAACAGGATATGATTACAGGGAGCTTGCTGATTTTACGGAGAACGTTTTGAATGATGCCGTGCATGCCGGCAGCGCGGATGACGCGGGCACCACGCTCAAAGCCCGGGAATATATCGAAATGAACGGGTTGCAGAAAGATTTTGACCGCTGGCTTGACGGTCTTAACGAGCGCTATGAGGTGAAGGAGGTCATCTTTGACGGCTTCACCACTTCCGGAATGAGAAAATACATTCCCAACACCCTTGAGAACGCATCCCGGTTCATGACCAGGTTGGGAAGGAACGCCGCCACGGGACTGGGCGTGTCCTTCAGCAATTTTGCCGCCGGCATGTTGAAAGCGCACGGCTCGCTGGAGGGCATACGCCGGGAGAAAGGCAAGCTGACAACAAGCCAGGAAGATGTGGACGCCTTCAGGGACAAATGGTCCGACGTGTTCTTCGACCTGGGCATGAAGCTGCAGCCGGATGCCACCGGCTATGACGATTACGGGCTGGCGAGACTCATGGAGGCGGCACAAAGCGGGAACCCGAAGAAGTACGTGAAGAGGGAATACGGAATCGACTTCTCCGACACCGATGTTGCCAGACTGCGGGAGATGATCGGGGCGATACGCAATGAATATCCCGCCATGTATTTTGAGACCAAGTTCGAACGCCCCGTCTATCTGGAGGAGTTTGCGGCGGCCGTGGTTCCTGAAGGGACGTCCCCGAGGATAACCGGTGCCATGGACAAGGCGGGTCTGAAAGTATTCACTTACAATGAGGGGGACAGGGATTCCAGAAACGGGGCGTTAAAAAGGGCCTGCGATGTCAAAGGCGTGCGGTTCCGCCTCACCGGCAGCCGGGAAGCGGAACACGGGTGGGATGTCTCCCTTTCAGGGGATGACCGGATGGCCGCCCTCTCCGAATATGCTTCATCCCTGGCGGAAAAACGGCACATACCCGTCAGGATCATTCGTTCAATCAACGAGGTCGGCTCTCCCGGGATACGTGACAGGATCCTGGGAGGAAAGGACATAAGGGGCTGGTATGATATCACCTCGGACCATATCTGCCTGTATCTTCCCGCCGCCAGGGGAAAGGAGGACATCGAGCGCACGCTGCTGCATGAAGGAGTCGCCCATTACGGCCTGCGGAAACTGGCGGGCGACGGACACATGGACACGTTTCTGGATGACGTCTACACCGGGTGCGACGGGAGGACAAGGAACGGGATCGACCGGCTAGTAGGTACGGGAATGGACATACGCACAGCCACGGAGGAATATCTGGCGCGTATGGCCGAGGACGGAACGGACCTTTCCCTGTGGGACAGGATCTCGAACGTCTTCCGGAAACTTCTACGGAACCTGGGCTTCACTGTCGATATCGACGGAAGGGAGCTCAGGGGCATGCTGGCGGCCAGCAGCGCGAATCTCAGGAGAATGGCCGTTGTCACGGTTCCGGAAAGGATACTCACGGCAAAGGGCGGGCTCGAGCTCTCACCCGGGTACGTCCACGCGCTTCTCAGGGAGAAAGGTGGCGAGACGGATGTGACCTCCCTGCTGGCGCGTATGAGGGAGGCGGGGATTGATCCGGCCTCTCTGGACGGGGACAGGTGGAAGGCCGTCTTCAGCGGAAAAGGCATGACGCTGCCTGACGGACGGACACTCATGGCCGTGAAGGAACCGGCGGGATACGGGATAAGAATATCCGGCATGGATGCCCGCAGTCTGAAGACGGCGGAAATGGAAATATAAGCCTATGGACATGAATGACTCTTTCGACAAGACTGTCCGCCGGGAGGGAGCCGCCGGACTCCGTTCCTTCTCCTGGGCGGGCAGGGAGCTCCGGTTCTGCGGGGAAAGGACCACCCTGCATGTGGCCGGCGTGTCATATGATATGGAGCCGGTGCTGGATGCGCTCCGTCACGCCGGTGTGAGGGTGAGGGGAATCTCTCCGGCCAGATGGATCTCCCTGCTCCGGGGGTGCCCTACCGTCCTTCCTGGCTGTGACAGGATGTTTGTCATAGCCGGAACACCGTCCGGCTATACGGCCGGATTTCTGGAACCGGCACGAGGCGGTGGCAAATCCGTCCGGAAATAAAAAACATATCTCTTATTATACTTAAAAAGTAAAGAACAAAATCAAGTAATCAAGCAAATCATCACAATGGAACACTACATCATTTATATCAAGCTGGTTCTTCTGGCCATAGCCTCCCTGATGACAGGGGTTTCGACACTGAGCCGGAAATGGTACGTAAACCTGCCCGTTTTTCTCGGCTGCATGGCGGCGGAAACCTTTCTGGCACGCCTGTTCTTTCCCCGGTACATGTTCTTTCCCGCCGCCGTCTCACTGGCCGTGGCCGCCTTTCTGTGGATATGGGAGCATGCCGGGTCCGCAGGAAAAGGAGGGGACGGAAAACCGGTCCGGCTGCCGGTGGTCTCGGGGATTTCACACACCCACCTGGAATTCCATTATCATTTCGCCAACTTCCTCGTATATGGCGGTGCCGGTTCCGGAAAGACAAAAAGCATAGGCAAATGGCTGCTGGAGGAATATGTCAGACTCGGATTCGCCGGGTTCATCTATGACTTCAAGGACACGGATTATACACAGACGGCCTATAATCTGATCAGAAAACACGGCTATCCCCACAAGTTGTATTATGTCAGTTTCGACAAGCCGGAACGCTCGTACCGCTTCAACCCTCTCAAGGTGGTAAGGGACCGCACCGAACTGATCCAGCTGATGGAAGACATTCTGCTCGCGCTCCTCCCCAAGAAGGAACAACAGAACGAATGGGTATCCGGAGGGCTGGGAATCCTGCGCGGGGTGGCCTTCCGCTTCTGGGACGAGTTTCCGGAATTCTGCACGCTGCCGCATATCATGGCCTTCATCATGACCGCGTCCACCCGGCAGCTCTCCATGTTCCTGCAGCAGAACCTCGTGTCGGAAATGCTGGCCGGCGCGTACCTGAAGGCGGAAGGATCCGAGAAGACGCAGGCCTCCTACCTCTCCACATTATGTAACAACCTGGCCACCATCTCCCAGAACGAGGAGATCGCGTACATCCTCTCAGGGGACGACTTCGATTTCAACCTGATTGACCCGCAGGAGCCGAAAATGTTCGCCGTCAGCAACAACTTCTCCAAGAATTCGGTCTACGCCCCGGTGATAGGCATGCTCATGAGCATATCCTCCCGGCAGTTCACCATGCAGAACAAGGTGCCCTTCGTCTATTTCCTGGACGAGATGACGACGGTCAACATCAGGAATTTCGAGACACTGCCGTCGGTCCTGCGTGAATACAAGGCCGCCTTTGTCCTGCTCACCCAGTCGGGATCCAAACTGGAGAACCTGTACGGGAAGCTTGATAGGTCATCCGTGGAAGCCAATTTCGGGAACCAGTTCTTCGGGCGTACGAAGGATGTGGAAGCCCTGAAGTATTATCCGCTGATTTTCGGAAAGGAGGAAAAGGAGAGAAAATCCCGGAGCACGGGGAAAAGCGGGGGGAGCATGAACCGGAGCGTGACGGTGTCCTCCCAGAAGGAGGACATCTACCAGGGAAAGGACTTCACCGACCTGGAGCCGGGAGAGTTCATCGGTTCGGCCACCCGCGCCAATGCCGGATACTTCAGGGTGAGACTTGCCATGTATGATGACAGCCGGGAAACCGCACTGCCGGATGTCAGGGTTCTTGAGCCGGGGGAGGTCAGCAGGAACTTCGCGCGGATCCTTGAGGAAGTCCGCAGTCTGTTCCCGTGTGAGTAAAAGTTTCTGGCGGATCCTCCAGCTTAGACCAAGTATTGATAATCAAAAATACAAACTTATACCCTGTCTGTAAAGTTGGGCGTTTTTATTTTATCTGTAAAACTGATGTTTGCCCTTATTGGGGATTTTGGAGTTTTAGAAGAAATTTCTGTTTGGAAATATAAGGATATTTTCTTCTAATATACGTTTTGACAAACTTTATTCACCCCTTGCGTAATTGCTAACATTTCAGTAATTTTGCAGGTAATATTCCAAAACGATGAAAAAGTTATTTGTTTTCTTGTTATTGAATGCCTGTATGGTGGACATGGCAATGTCGCAGATAATTGCAGATTCCGTGCGGATCCTTTTTCAGCCGGGAAGCAGTCGGATAAAACCCGGTTCAAGTGGCAACGCGTTGTATGTTTTTGCCAAGAAAGTGCGCAGATGCGACAGTGACGGAAGTTTGGAACGGTTAGTGGTACGGGCATATACCTCACCTGACGGGGTGAGTACGGCCAATTTACAGCTCAGTGCCGACCGTTGCCAGTCTGTCGCCGACTACATTATATCCAATGCTAAAATTGATGCGGACCGGATTGACAGCTATCCGTGTGGGATTGCCTGGGATAAACTTAGACGTATGATCGCCTCCGACCATCATGTGCCGGGACGCAGGGAAGTGCTTGACATTATAGATTATACCCCGATATGGGTACATGATGCCCAAGGCAATATTTCCGGAAGTCGCAAGAAAAGCCTTATGGATTTTCAGGGCGGACAGACGTACCGATGGTTAAGAGAGCACTTCTTCGAAGGATTGCATTATGCGGTCGTGGAACTTTATGTGAAGAAGCCGGAAAAGGAATACAATAATCATATCCCGAAAGATGATAAACCGCTTGCGATTGGAAATTTACAAACAGAGCATGTTATTGATACAACCTTTTTACAGATGAAAAATCCCGGTCTGCAGGCGGATTGGATAAAGAACCCAATGATGTTTCCCCATATCCCGGACGGAGAGCATACGGCACATCGCATGGCACTGAAGACCAACCTACTTTATGCTGCAGCGTTGTTGCCGTCCATCGAATTGGAATGGAGGCTTAACAACCGCTGGTCAATGGGCTTGGAGGGTAGCATTGCTTGGTGGAAAAAACAGGAAGAACATAAATGTTTCCAACTGGCCGTGGCAGGCATTACCGTGCGTCGCTGGTTTCGGGAAGGAAGCCTGCGGAAAGGATTTTATACGGGGGCCTTTGCGGGAGCAGGACTGTATGACCTTGAAAATGGCAAGAAAGGATACCGCGGCGAAGGTGTGCTTGCAGGAGTAAGCATAGGTTATTTGTGGCCCGTGGGCAAACATTTTGCAATTGAAGCTGAGGGCGGAGGAGGTTGGATGATGACACGTTATAAGGAATATATCCCCTATGAAGGGCATCATTTGTATGTGCGTACTCAAAATTTAAATTTCTATGGCCCCCTGAGATTAAAACTGTCGCTTGTTTGGTTGTTGGAAACGGTTGCGCATTACAATAAAAAAGAGGAAGGAGGAAGAAAATGAAACACTATTCTATATGCCTTCGACCATTTAGGCAACTTTCCCTGCCTGTTATCCTGCCGGTTTTGCTTTCAACGTTTGTTTCGTGCAGGGAGGAGCTTTGCTACAACCACTTCGGCGAGGCGGAAGTCTACTTTCAATGGCCCGAAACATCTCCTTCGGAAGAGGTTTTCCCCGAAGGTGTGACCCTGCTGGTCTATGGTGACGATTCGGACCAACCCACCGAAAATTTTATCTCGCCCACAGGCGGCAATGTGAGCTTTGGAAGCGGAAAAGCCCGGTCTATACTGATATACAACAATGACACCGAAAACATTCGCTTTTTCGGTTTCTCACAGCCCACTACCGCATACGCCACCTCTACTCCGGCCGGCCGGTCCGTTTCTAGCAGTATCCGCAGGTTACATCCCGACGAACCGGCTCTCAATCCCCCTGACATACTCTATGCCGCCTATGTCGAGTCATTACCCGACCTTAGTTCCCACGAAAAGCTCGACCTCTCCTTCGACATGAAAAAACTGGTGACTGCCTATGAAATCACTTATGAATTCGAATATGGGGGCAACCGGATTGTCCTTGCGCGCGGTGCACTGGCGGGGATGGCGGAGACAGTCCTCCTGCATAATGGTGCCACACCCCAAAGCGGAGCCACGCTACTCTATGACTGCGATCTGACCGGACAGAATGTCCGTGCCTCGGTTCTCTCATTCGGCGTGCCGGGCTATCCGAAAAACAGTGCGGCTACGCGCATTTCCCATCGTCAAACGCTGCAACTGGAGGTGAAACTTATTAATGGCAAAGTCAAGGAATTCGTGTTTGATGTCACCGATCAACTTGCCGACCAGCCTCGTGGTGGCGTAATTCATGTTTCGGGATTACGTATTGAAGACAATGAAAGCTCCAGTGACTCCGGCTTTGATGCGGATGTTGATGACTGGGGCAACAATGAGGAGATAGATTTGCCGGTAGGCGGACAACAATGACAGGAAATATTCCTGAGGTATTAGCGGGGAAAGTATAAAAGAAGCGGGAGCCGGACAAAATCGCCCGGTTCCCGTTTCTTTTCGGTAATGCCACTTTGTTCGGTTAACTGCCTACATTAAAATCCGGTACCGTCGATTCCGTCCAATCCTCAATGCCGTTGCTGGCATCAACAGAGAATTCGATTTTTCTACTCCGGCAGCGCTGCCGTTTACTGTAATGTTGTACGTATAAGATGTTGCGATAGCCCTGTAGGTTGAAGGTTACTCTTTATATAATCGCTCTTTATGACATCGGAACCTTGTTTGACGGTAACCTTGAAACTCAACGTGACGTTATTTGAGGTATAGGTAACAGGAAGCAAATATCCGGACTGGGTAGTAAGTTCCTTGGCTTCAATCGCTTCAGTTTCTCCATCGGCAGGTTTCGCAGCTTGAATCACGTTGTCAGATCCTTCGATACTCAGAGGTACCATAGTCCACTCGCTATTGGCAAGATTGTATTCTATTGTGCGTGACTGGTTACTCCATGCTCCTGATTTGGATGAGAAATCAGCCTTGTCATACACATTGTGTAATTCTACCTCTGAGATTTCAATGGTGAAGCCCGGATCAAATCCGCTTTTGAACGAAGCCTTCACACGCGAAAGCAGATGTTTGAAACTGAAGGAAACAGCCGAGTTACCTGTTTCCTTGCCGGTAATAGTTCCGGATTCCGCATAAATTAGGTCATGCTGGTGACCTTTGTTGCACACGAAATCGGTAATATTGAAAGCACCCGCATCCGAACCTGTTGTAGCGAATTCGGGAATACACTTGGTCAAAGCCATATTCTCACAGTTGTGTGCATAAAATTTGTAGGCGGCATCCTTTACCCAATATTTGGAAGCTCCCTCATACGTCCATTTACCGGCGTCTTTCGAAACTTCCACTCCGCTGAATATAGTACGATAGTCGGAAACATCCTTTGGGGTATAACCACCATAACCTATGAATTTGTTGAAGTTATCATTAGTCAGCACACGGGTGACATTCGTGCTGAAACCAATTGCAGCACCGGATTCGAGAGCTTCTTCAATAGGGTTGGTGCTTGTGTATATGCCCATTAGCAAATTAACCGCTACATAAAAAAAAACTTTTTTAATCAGTAATTAGCTTTTATTCAATTTGTAATATAAATTTAATACATAGCGCACGTGCTACCAAAAATATTATTTAAAATTTTCATATTGACAGTAACAAACCTGCCCTTTACACATCCTGTAAGCCATTCTCGTCTTTCTGCACGCGGGATTTGCATTATAAAAGACAATGAGTGACCTGCATTGACTTTTTTCTTTAAATAATTTTATTATTTTTGCGGAAAACTTTTAAGTCAACATAGTTTTACGACAAATGACACACTTTCAGAATTCACGGAGAGCTCTTTTTATATTTTTCTTACTGATAGCCATTCCCTGTGTCTGCAAGGGACAAATATACAAGTATTTGGGCATAGAGGACGGGCTGAACAACCGGAGAATTTTCCGCATCCAGAAAGGCGGGCGCGGATACATGTGGTTCCTTACCCAGGAAGGAATAGATCGTTATGACGGAAAGACCGTTAAACATTACACCGTTCTTGACGGGAACATGGAGGTAGCTCCGCATGTCAATCTGAATTGGTTATATACGGACAGCAGTCATACGCTGTGGACCGTGGGAAGAAAAGGGCGGGTCTTCCGTTATGATGCCGTTTGTGACCGCTTCCTTATGGTTTACAAATTTCCCGGCCTACAAGATACGGAAACAGCCACGCTACATTATGCCTGCATGGACAATAATGACCGTATCTGGCTTTGTCACGGTGACAGTATCGTACGTTATGACATCCGTACGGGTACCACGGAGAGGCTGAACTCCCCGTCTACGGAAAATATTACCGCCTTCACCCAGAAAGACAGCACGTACTTTTTCATCGGGACATCAAACGGGCTCCTGCAGGTCCGGGAAAAGGAGGGTGTGCTGGAAACGGTTACAGGCGCATGCACTGACAATATACGCACACCGGTAAGCGAACTGTATTTCCATACCGGTTCGAAGAAACTGTTTGTCGGGACTTTTAAGGAAGGGATACTGATGTATGACACGCAGGCCGCACCGGCGGTTGTCGCGGACGGCACACTGCAGAACGTGGGTATAAACCGTATCGCGCCTTTCGGTGAAAGACAGCTGCTGATAGCTACGGGAGGCAGAGGCGTGTACAGACTAGATGTGGATTCACTGGGTGCCAAGCCATATATTACCGCCGATTACGGCAGCTACAACGGAATGAACGGAAACAACATCAACGATATATATGTGGATGAGGATGGCCGTATATGGATGGCCAACTATCCTACTGGTGTCACTGTACGCAATGACCGTTATAGGAGTTACAAATGGCTCAAGCACTCGCACGGTAATAGCAGTTCGCTGGCTAATGACCAGGTGCATGATGTCATTCGGGACGGTGAGGGTGACCTGTGGTTCGCTACCTGTAATGGAATCAGCATGCTTAACAGCACCACAGGACGATGGAGGTCGTTCCTCAGCAATTCCGAACGCATAACGGACGATGACAACCATATTTTTCTGACCCTGTGCGAGATATCACCCGGCATTATCTGGGCGGGAGGATATACTTCGGGCATATACAGTATCGACAAACGTACAGAGACGGTGAAATACATCTCTCCCTATTCTCTGGCCGGAATACGCCCCGACCAGTATATCAACGACATAAAAAAAGATTCCCGAGGGGATGTATGGTCGGGAGGCTATTACAACCTCAAGCGTATCAATCCCGAAACCGGTACCATGCGCTTGTATCCGGGGCTGGGTTCGATCACCACCATACAGGAGAAGGATACGGATCGGATGTGGATCGGTACCACCATGGGCCTATATCTGCTTGACAAGCAACGGGGGGATTACCGTCGTATAGACTTTCCGGTCGAGACGGTCCATGTCAGCGCCCTGTACCAAGCGGCGGATGGCACTTTGTATGTGGGTACGAGAGGGGCGGGACTGCTTGTATATGATATTGCAAACGAAAGGTTCATCCAACAGTACCATACGGACAACTGTGCTCTTGTCTCCAACAACATTTATATCATCATTCCCCGGTCGGACGGCAGCCTGCTGCTTGGTACGGAGAACAGTATTACCACTTTCCTGCATGAGGAACGGACTTTCCATAACTGGACGGCGGAGCAGGGACTCATGAGCGTATGCTTCAATGCCGGTGCTGCGACGTGGTACAGGGACAGCCTCGCATTCGGAAGCAATGATGGCGTCATCGTGTTTCCGGCCGACCTGCAGATTCCCGCGCCGCAGTTCTCGCGGATGCAGTTGAGGGACTTTGCAGTCGCTTCCCAACCGGTTTATTCCGGTGAGGAAGGCTCGCCACTAGCGAAGGATGTTGACGGTACATACAAGCTTGAACTTGGTTATGGCCAGAACACATTCTCCCTAGAAGCAGTATCCATCAACTATGACTATCCTTCCAACATTCTGTATTCATGGAAACTGGAAGGTTTCTATAATGGCTGGAGCCATCCCTCTCTGGATGGCAGGATACAGATTACCAATCTTCCCCCCGGCAAATATAATTTGCGTATCTGCGCCATATCCAATGAGGAGAAATACAAGGTCTATGAAGAGAGAGACGTTATTGTACATGTCGCCCGTCCTCCATGGCTGGGGACATGGGCTATAGCAGGGTATATCCTGCTGGCTATAGCGGCTACCACAACAGCTTTCCGTATAATTATGCTGCGGAAGCAAAAAAAACTGTCGGAGGAAAAGACCCGTTTTTTTATCGGTACCGCCCATGATATCCGTACCCCGCTTACTCTGATAAAGGCGCCGCTGGAAGAGATGGTGGAGAGGCAACAAGTGAAACAGGCAGGGGAAGATAATCTGAAAATGGCCTTGAGAAGCGTGAACAATCTACTGCGGCTGGTGACCGACCTGATCAATTTTGAAAGGAGTGACATGTATACTCCACAGCTATATATCGGTGAGTATGAACTGGACAGCTATCTGGAAAGCACTTGTGAGGCTTTCCATACATATGCGTCACTGAAAAATATCAGTTTTACCCGTACAGGCGCAACCTCTCGTCTGAATGTGTGGTTTGATAGGGATAAGATGGATTCCATATTGAAAAACCTGCTCTCGAATGCCTTGAAATACACTCCCCGAAATGGCAGTGTACAGGTCCGTGCCTTTACGGAAGGACATACATGGGGCATAGAGATAACTGATACAGGAATCGGAATTCCCGCCAAGGACAGGAAGAATATTGGTGGAAGGTTCTTCAGGGGAAGCAATGCGGTTAACCAGAAAGTGCCGGGAAGCGGAATCGGGCTGATGATGGTCCAAAGATTGGTACGCCTGCACAAAGGAAAGGTTGTTATAACCAGTACGGAAGGGGAAGGCACTTGTGTACGGGTTACATTCCCTGTGGGGAACAGGCATTTGCGCAAGGCACACATTGTCACGGTGGCAAAAGTGGAAGACACCATTCCGGTACCGCTGGAAACAGCTCCTGCCGGAATGCGGGAGGAAACGGCAAGGAACGGGGAAAGTCCATACCGCATACTTGTAGTGGAGGACAACGATGACTTGCGGGGATATCTGGAAGGGCTGCTGGCACAGGAATACCATGTTCAGGCGTGCATGAACGGACGGGATGCGCTGGTTGTAGCACGGGAATACAATCCGGACCTGATCCTTTCGGATGTCATGATGCCAGAAATGGGTGGCGACGAGCTATGTGCGGACATCAAGTCGGACATTGAAACATCCCATATTCCGGTCATCTTGCTGACGGCACTCAGCGACGAGAAGAATATGCTCAAAGGATTGGACAAGGGGGCGGATGCCTATATTACCAAGCCGTTCAGTATAAATGTGCTCAGGGCGAATATCCGAAGCATACTGGCGAACCGCGCACTGCTCCGCAAGGCATATGCCAACCTTGAATCCGGATCAGGTCCTGTGCCTGAGGGATGCAGCAACGTGGTAGACTGGAAATTTATTGCCGCTGTAAGGGAATGTGTTATGGAACATATTAGCGATCCGGATTTCAATGTGGATACACTCTGTGAAATTCAGCACATGAGCCGTACAAGTTTTTTCAACAAGCTCAAGATGCTGACAGGATATGCACCGGTGGACTACATCCGCTCCATACGCCTGCAACATGCGGCAAGATTGCTCAAACAAGAAAGATGCCCGATAGCGGAAGTGGCAGATGCCACCGGATTCAGCGATGCCAAATATTTTAGGGAGGTATTCAGGAAGTGTTACGGTGTAAGCCCCAGCGAATATCGTAAGGAGGCAGCAGGGAACCGGTAATAACGGAAGAAAGCCTTTAGAGTTAGGATATAAAGTGACAACTGATAAAGTTATAGCATACCATTAAAGTATGCTATAACTAAAACTAGAGTATATTTTGTTGTTTGTATGATGTCAGATTTTAATCCGAAAAAATACAGTAAGCAAGAGGCTGTTTTATACTTTTAATAGGTGGTGTATGGCTTATGGTATATAGTTGCGAGATTAAAACCGTCGCTCGTTTGGTTGTTGGAAACGGTTGTGCATTACAATAAAAAAGAGGAAGGAGGAAGAAAATGAAACACTATTCCATATGCCTTCGACCATTTAGGCAACTTTCCCTGCCTGTTATCCTGCCGGTTTTACTTTTAACGTTTGTTTCGTGCAGGGAGGAGCTTTGCTACAACCACTTCGGCGAGGCGGAAGTCTGCTTTCAATGGCCCGAAACATCTCCTTCGGAAGAGGTTTTCCCCGAAGGTGTGACCCTGCTGGTCTATGGTGACGATTCGGACCAACCCACCGAAAATTTTATCTCGCCCACAGGCGGCAATGTGAGCTTTGGAAGCGGAAAAGCCCGGTCTATACTGATATACAACAATGACACCGAAAACATTCGCTTTTTCGGTTTCTCACAGCCCACTACCGCATACGCCACCTCTACTCCTGTCGTCGGTCCGTTTCTAGCAGTATCCGCAAGTTGCATCCCGACGAACCGGCTCTCAATCCCCCTGACATGCTCTATACCGCCTATATAGAATCATTGCCGGAGTTTGGTTCCCATGAATCGACCTTTCCATCGACATGAAAAAACTGGTGAATGCCTATGAAATCACTTATGAATTCGAATATGGGGGCAACCGGATTGTCCTTGCGCGCGGTGCACTGGCGGGGATGGCGGAGACAGTCCTCCTGCATAATGGTGCCACACCCCAAAGCGGAGCCACGCTACTCTATGACTGCGATCTGACCGGACAGAATGTCCGTGCCTCGGTTCTCTCATTCGGCGTGCCGGGCCATCCGAAAAACAGTGCGGCTACGCGCACTTCCCGTCGTCAAACGCTGCAACTGGAGGTGAAACTTATTAATGGCAAAGTCAAGGAATTCGTGTTTGATGTCACCAACCAACTTGCCGACCAGCCTCGTGGTGGCGTAATTCATGTTTCGGGATTACGTATTGAAGACAATGAAAGCTCCAGTGACTCCGGCTTTGATGCGGATATTGATGACTGGGGCAACAACGAGGAGATAGATTTGCCGGTAGGCGGACAACAATGACAGGAAATATGCCTGATAGTATTAGCGGGGAAAGTATAAAAGAAACGGGAACCGGACAAAATCGTCTGGTTCCCGTTTCTTTTCGGTAATGCCACTTTTTTCGGTTAGCTACCTACATTAAAGTCTGTTCCCGGTGATTCTGTCCAATCCTCAATACCGTTGCTGGCTTCAACAGAGAATTCGATCTTTTCTACTCCGGCAGCACTGCCGTTTACGGTAATGTTGTACGTATAAGATGTCGCAATAGCCCATGTAGGTTGAAGGTTACCCTTTATATAATCGCTCTTTATGACATCGGAACCCTGTTTGACGGTAACCTTGAAACTCAACGTGACGTTATTTGAGGTATAGGTAACAGGAAGTACATATCCGGACTGGGTAGTAAGTTCCTTGGCAGCGACAGCTTCAGTATCTCCATCGGCAGGTTTCGCAGCTTGAATCACGTTGTCAGATCCTTCGATATTCAGAGGTACCATAGTCCACTCGCTATTGGCAAGATTGTATTCTATTGTGCGTGACTGGTTACTCCATGCTCCTGATTTGGATGAGAAATCAGCCTTGTCATACACATTGTGTAATTCTACCTCTGAGATTTCAATGGTGAAGTCCGGGTCAAATCCGCTTTTGAACGAAGCCTTCACACGCGAAAGTAGATGTTTGAAACTGAAGGAAACAGCCGTATTACCTGTTTCCTTGCCGGTAATAGTTCCGGATTCCGCATAAATTAGGTCATGCTGGTGGTCTTTATTGCACACGAAATCCGTAATCTTGAACGTACCTGCATCCACACCTGTTGTAGCGAATTCGGGAGTACCCTTGGTTAAGGCTATGTTTTCACAGCTATACGCATAAAACTTATAAGTAGCGTCTTTCACCCAATACTTTGAGGCACCCTCATACGTCCACTTGTCAGTTTCCTTTGATACCGCCACTCCGCTGAACACAGTATGATATTCACTGACATCCTTCGGCGTATAGCCTCCATATACCATGAACTTGTTAAAGGAGTCATTTGTCAGCGCACGAGTAACATTCGTGTTAAAACCAATCATAGCACCTGACTCTACATTTTCTTCAATCACATCAGTGTTTGTACATGCAGCCAGTGACAAAACGGCTGCCACACAAAAAATACTTCTTTTAATCATTTATGTTTAATTTAATAATAATTTGATGATTATAATCGCGGTGCAAAATTAGTAACAAGACGTCAAAAATCTTAATAATTCCCTGCGTATATTAACAATGTTTTAACCAAACAGAGGGTAACTTTGCACAAGTTAACATATCGCCTTTTATGAAACCTTGTGAGCGACCTTCATTTTCTCGTTTTCTGACATGTTGGATAGATTCTTAGATTAAAAAATATAAGTGAACGACACTGACAATACAATGTCTAATATCTTTGTTTTTATTAGAGAGTTTGAGCCACCCTTATCTGTCCCTTCCGGTAAGCAGGTTCACTCCAAGTCTTTTCAGTTCCCGAATGATCGCTTTTTTCGGGTCCACCACAAACCGGTAAAGACGGAAGGTGTTTGTGTACATGCGCCTTTCCTCCTTCAGTTCCCCCTGCAGGATCTCCCGTTTGAGTTTCGATACCGCCTCATTCTTCAGTTCGTTCTCTGCCTGCCAGTTCTCGGAATATTTTCTGAACTTCTTATCCTTCGAATGGTAATACGGGAAATAGCCGTACAGTTGGTTGAACTGTGAGGCGCACCGGGCGGACCATTGGGAGCGGTCGAATCCGACCACCACCTCCCTGCCGTCAAGTGTCTGGCGGTTACCCCTACTCTTTGACAGCGGGGAAAGGGACACGGTCTGTGTCCTGTCCATGCGGGAAACGATTATATGGATGTGCAGCTGCAGCCCCGGCTTCTTGCCCCCGGCCTTCGCCCTTCCCTCCCTCACGTCGGGATCGCCATTTTTGTAGTGCCGCTCCGTTTCCACGCGTCCGTACCAGACCAGGTCGTCCCCCGAGGTAATCCTCTCACGGTAGAAGTTCCTGGCGTACTCATCCATGCACTCACGGGCGAACCGTTTCATTTCAGCCAGTACATCCTCCTGTTCCTGGGGCGAGAGTCCGGAGAATTCTGCGACCTTCCTTCCGGTCACCCTCTCTATCAGGTGAGTCTGTTCCTCACCGGAGGGATTGACGGAGAGCATATAGAACTTGTCGTCCTTCCTTTTCAGGGTCCGGTGGTTGTTATCGATATGGAGTCTGACTGCCTGCGGCGTGACGAACTCCTCTCTTTGTGAGAAAAAATTATCATAGTAAGAACGCTCTTCCTGCGACTCCTTACTGAGATATTCCACCAGCTGGACACACTTTCCCTTGTTGTCAGACACCCCCGGAGTATTCACCGGACGGTGTGCCTTACAGTACATATTCCTCGTTGATCTTCTTGATGAGCAGCTGCAGGGTGGTGACGGGAACCTTCACCTCGTCGCTGAATTTCACCCGGGGGAACTTCTCCGGATCGAGCTGGAATTTCACCAGGTCGACCAGCCTGCGGAGCCTTTCCCGTTCCTTCTCCACATCCATAGCGGGAGCCTGTCCGAGGTCCGCAACCTGCTGTCTGAGCTGCCTGTTCTTTTCCTGCAGGTCACGCATCTCGTTCATCATTCTGGCATAGTCCGGGGACTCATGGATGCCGCCGGCCAGGCCGGCGGTTCTTTCAAGGATAGGCTTGAATATATCCCGCTCCTGGGACTTGACTATCCTGATGAGATCCTCCATCCGCTTTTCAAGCAGAGCCGTAGGATTCCTCGAAGCATAACGGGGATTGAACCCGGTCACTTCAAAAAAAGTAATCATTCTGTCTATGACAACATTGGGAGTGTCGCCTCCCTGAAAGACCTCCAGCCGTTTCTTCACGCTCGGGGAAACCCGGACCACTTTGGTCGAAACTTCCTTACCTGTATTCATTTTTGTCACGCTTTAAAGTTTTAGCACAAAGATAGTTCAAAAGCATACCGGAGTCAAGTGTCACACCTTGATTCGGGAGATAAGATATTATAATATCCTGAAAATTAGCAAAATGCCACGTCAGTTACGGAAAAGTTGACGCAAAGTTAACGATGGGAGCGATTATATATCAGCATGTTAGCTGTTTTTTGTAAACGGATTGTTGCGGACAAGTTTACAATAGATATTTGTAATACGTTAATTATCAGCGCTCTGCGTTGATTCATGTTCCCGGGTGCGGGAACTCCTCTTGCTCTTCCTTATCAGGAATTCACTAAGGGGGAGACCCCCTTAGCCCTCCCGGGTAAGGACGGTCCGGCGGTATTGGCGAGAGTTACCGGAAAACGGAAGGTGCCTCCCATGAAAACAACGGACACGTACCAGGGGCGGAAGACGGTTGGAGAGACGGCAAATCCCCCCCATGAAAGAAGAAAAACGCCTTCCCGGGGGCAGCCGGATACAACTTTTAGCAGAAGCAAAAGTAAGCTAACATGCTGATAAAGAGCGTGCTGATATTTGGATAAGTGAAGAAAAATCGTTACCTTTGAAGTATAATAATAAAGGAGATAACATTTTATGAATGAACAAGTTAGAAACATTTTGGCGGAAAACGGCACAAAGACTTCAAAGATACGGAAACTTCTTCTGCTCGGACTCACCCATCGTGAGATTGCCGACCTTGTAACCCGTGGAAACCGTGGGTTTGTATGGAACGTCTACAAGAGAATGAGGGACGAGGGGCTGATCGCATCCGCAGGAACCACCACCGCCACACCCGAACTTGATTATTCTTTCAGAAGAAAGTTCGGTGTCGAGATAGAAGCCTACAACTGCACATGCCAGCGGCTCGTACGCGAGCTGGCAGAAGCGGGAATCCAGGTGGCCTCGGAAAGATACAACCATGACCTCCGTCCGCACTGGAAACTGGTAACGGACAGCAGCCTGAACGGGAATGACACATTCGAGCTCGTAAGTCCCATACTGGAGGGAGAGGACGGACTGGAGGAACTGGAGAAAGTCTGCTGGGTGCTGGACTCCTGCAATGTCAAGATTAATGGAAGCTGCGGATTGCACGTGCACATGAATGCGGAGGACTTCAACATCACCACATGGCGGAATCTGCTGCTTTCCTACAAGCATGCCGAAGCGGAAATAGACAGGTTCATGCCCGCCTCACGCAGGGGCGGCGCGAACACCTACTGCGCCTCTCTCACATGCTTCCCCGATGAGCGGATACGCTCGGCACGGAATATCAGGGAGCTTCAAAGCATATTTCCCAGCAGGTACATGAAAGTGAACCTTCAAGCCTATTCACGCCACAGGACGGTGGAATTCAGACAGCATTCGGGAACCATCAGTTTTACAAAAATAGAAAACTGGGTGCGTTTTCTCGACAGAATGATTACCTTTGCATCCGTAGGTTCTCTGCCTGCAGGAATCAGACTGGAAAATTTTCCTTTCCTGGGAGAGAAACAAAAGTTGTATTATAAATTAAGAACAAAAAAATTAGCAATATGAACGACAGTATGAATAATGTGAACAAGAAGACATATATGTTACCGGGCGACGAGCGTATCGTCGCCGGTGACGCCAAAGAGTTTGTGCATGAGCTCCGTACGGGCAGCTGGATGGATTCCGACTGTACCGACGAACAGTACATGTGCAATTTTGCCGAACGTTATGTGATACAGGCCGGGGTGAGGATTGCCACCGATACTCCGGAACATTTCCTTTCCGATCTCATCCGGACCGGATATGCCAAGGAAATATAACGGACGGCATCTCCTTTATTATTACCGTGTCCCCATTCTCCTTTCAAGGGAATGGGGATTTTTTTGTTCCCGCGGGTGACGGAGGAAGACTCTCTATGATACTTGAATGTGGAAAATACTTTTATATAGAATTAAGTAAGTTACTTTATAAGTATAATGTAAAACATCCGTTTGAAAAATGCATATACTTATTATTGCATATATTTGTAAAAATGAACAATGAAATATGGACAAAGTGGTTTATGTACATCTGATTTTTGAGAAGAAGGATTATTTTTTCGGCAGCATAGCCGCCATTTATGACCATCTGGACGCGCAGCGGGTCGGAGCCAGCTACAACACGCTCCGGAATGTACGCTGGAAGGACACGTCAGTCCACACGACACCCAGGGCCGTCGTCAGGATCGGAAGACTTCTCCGTGCCGGTAGGGGCGGAAGAGAAAACGTACCATAATACTGCGGCCATGGGGAAGTCCGGCAAGGCATGTGAATTGTAACTTTACCGGTGGAAAAATGGAAAAGGCGGTGTCGCACCTCCACGGGAGACGGCGGCACTGTCCCACACTGTAAGAATGTCTGTATCTTTGCCGGCTCAACAAAGAAACCGACATCGTAATGGAAACAATGAGCCGATTTTTTAAAGACAAACTGTATATGTGGTACAAGGTAAGAGAACTTCAGTCCAAAGGACTCAACAAGACACAGACCGGAAAATATCTGGGTGTGGACCGGAGCACCGTACGGAGGTATCTGCAGATGAGCCGGGAAGAGCTCGTCAGAAAGCAGAGCACACACCGCAAGTACGAGTTGAAACTGGGAAAGTATGAGGAATACGTACGGGGCATGCTGGAAGAATACCCGTACATCTCATCCGCCCGGATGCATGACTGGCTCAAGGAATGTTATCCTGATTTCCCGGTTGTGTGTGACAAGACCGTATTCAATTTTGTGGAGAGGGTACGCCTGAAGTACGGAATCGGGAAAAAGTCGGAGGCGCGCATACGCCGTGATTATGAGAAACTGCCGGACACCCCTTACGGGGAGTACGCCCAGGCGGATTTCGGAGAAAAATGGATGCCGGCACGGGACGGCAGGAGCACGAAGGTGTATTTTTTCGCCATCGTGCTGGCACGTTCACGCTACAAGTTTGTACATTTCAGCCGCAGGCCCTTCGACACGGAGCTGGCGGTGTATGCACACGAACTGGCATTCGCATATTTCGGGGGCAAGCCCGAAAAGATCGTCTATGACCAGGACAGGGTGCTCATAGCGCGGGAGAACCTGGGCGACCTGATACTGACCAGGAAGTTCCAGGCGTTCGTCAGGGAGCAGCATTTTCAGCCGGTATTCTGCCACAAGGCTGATCCCGAGTCGAAGGGGAAGGTCGAGAACGTTGTGAAATACGTGAAGGAGAACTTTCTGGCGGCCCGTGTGTACCACGATGTGGACACACTGAACGGGCAGGCTCTCCTGTGGCTTGAAAGGACGGGGAACGGAAAGGTGCACGGAACGACACATCTGGTTCCGCATGAGGAGTTCGCGGTGGAACAGGGGTATCTCACACCTTACCACGGCATCCCGCAGCAGCCGCAGGAGGAGATGAGGGAATACCATGTGCGCAAGGACAATACCGTGCAATACCGGGGGAATTACTACAGTGTTCCGTGTGGAACCTACCGCAGCGGGGAGACGACGCTCTGGCTTCAGGAAACTGACGGGCATGTGGAACTTTACAGCAAGAATACGGGGAAGCTGGTGGGCAGGCACGAGCTCTGCACCAGGAAAGGAAAGACGATCTATGATGAGGAGCACAGGAAACCGAGAAATACCGGGGCCGGCAAGCTGGCCGAACGCATCCTTATTTATGTGTCCGGAAACCGGGAAGTCGCCTTATGGATGGAGAATCTCAAGAGAAGGAAGGAGCGCTATTACAAGGACAACCTGGAAGTGATCCTGCGGATCATTCCGGGATTTGACAAAAGTACCCTGATAGAGGCTGTTCGGATATGTCTTGACAAGGGCATCTACAACGGCGAGTCTGTCAGGAACCTGTGTGAGCATGTGTGCAGGAGCCGGGGACAGGATAAGGGAACAGCATATCCGGACGGTTATCCGGGGGTACAGTCCGGGGCGATGCGGTCATATAACGAAATCTTTGCGGGCCATGACAAAGCGTAGGAAGGAATTGGTGGAATATGCAAGGCGCCTGAAGCTGCCGAACCTGGCGGAACATATGGGAGCGATACTTCACGAGGCGCAGGAAAAGCAGCCGACTTATCCGGAGTTCCTGCTTGCATGTCTGGAACGGGAGGTCCGCGACAGGGAGAGAAAAAATTACCTGTGCCGGCTCAAGGCGGCGGGGCTTCCCGCAAGGTATGACCTAGACACATATGACTTTGAAAGGACGGACGGCATGGACGCAAGAAGGCTGCGCGAATTGCGTGAGCTGGTATGGGTGGGCCAAGCATACAACATTCTTTTGACAGGCTGTTCCGGAACAGGCAAGACTTTCATTGCCGCCGGGCTTGTCCATGAAGCTGTGAAGGCGGGGTACAAGGCATACATGGTGACACTGGAGGAACTGCTCACCTGTCTGAAGACAAAGGAGCTCTCCCGCCATGCCATGAAAACTTACAAACGCATAATGAAGGCACAGTTGCTGGCTATTGACGACGCCACACTCTTTCCCCTGAAAAGAGAAGACGCACTGCTGCTTTTCAAACTGGTGAATGAATTCCAGGAAAGGACATCACTTGTCATCACGGCAAACAAGCCACTCGTACAGTGGCTGGAACCTTTGGAGGATGAAGCGGTCACGGCAGCCCTGCTTGACAGACTGCTTTATTGCTGTGAGATAATCAGGTTGTCGGGAACAAGTTACCGGATGGAGAACAGGAAAACAATTTTTAGCAATCATGAACAGGACATAGGGACGTAAAAAGAGTTAATGTCTGTAAACTACCAATGCAACAAAAGTGGGATATATTAAATTACATAAAAATGTGGTATCCAAATTTGCGAGGTACAGAAATAGCTATATAAATATAGACAAATACAATTTTTATATAACAAATGAGGAAAAAATCTACCTTATTTTTATGAAAGATGCACCAGCTTATAAAGTATGGATTCTTAATATGTCGTATTTATCCTGTTTCACATAACAGCCTGAAAACAACCTGAAAAACGATTATTTTACGGGATTCTATATTTTTTTATAGGAAAAATGCACAAAGTTTCGACAAAACATGTATATTTGCACCGAAATAATGTTTCAGCCTATTAAAAAACAGGAAAAAACGAATCCGTAGACAACATTTAACAATGGTGTATGGCGGAGGAAATTTAAAGGGATAAAGACAGTATGGAATATCTATTTCTAAGACGTAGGGAGACCAGATCCACTTCTCAAAGACAGAAGAATTTGCTCTTCAAAGCTGCTGAAAAGCACTGGGAGGAGGAATTTGTCATGAAAGGTAGATGCAAGAGGAAAATAGATTGTCTGATCTACAAGAATCTGCTTTACCAGTTGGAAATAAAGAAAGTGTTTTTGGATCCGGAATTGTCTTTGAAAAAGCTGTGTGCTATGATTGATACGAACCAGACCTATCTTTCCAATGTGGTGAACAGGTATTTTGATTGTAATTTGAAAGAACTGGTAAACAACTACAGGATAGAATATGCGAAGGAACTGTTAAACGTAGGGATATATTCTTTGGACGAAATTCCGAAACGATGTGGCTTTGCATCCAGAAGTCCTTTTTATGCGACTTTTAAGAAAATGGTTGGGATGACACCTTTAAAATATATGATAAAATTCAGACAAAGCGATTAAGTCCTTTTGAATAATATGTACAACCAATTTTTATTTTTTTTAAATTTATAAATTTAAATTCATTATGAACAAAAAGTTTTTAAGTGCAGTTCTGTTCGGAGCCTTAATGGTTTCGTCAACAGGAACATTTGTGTCTTGTAAAGACTACGATGATGACATTGATCGTATCGACAATACGTTGAACGATCTGAAGTCTCAGATTGCGGCTTTACAAACAGAAGTAGCCAACGGTAACTGGGTTACTAGCGTGACACCTACTGAAGGTGGTTTTACCGTAGTTTTCAAAGATGGCAACACTTATACCATTGTAAATGGTAAGGATGGTGAGAAAGGTGACAAAGGTGAAGACGGAAAAGGTACCGAAGTGGCAGTAAAAGACGGTTATTGGTACATTGACGGTGAAAAAACCGATTACTTGGCTGTTACTTCCGAAGACCTGAAAGAGGTGAAAGTACCTTACATTAGCGAAGAAGATGGTTACTGGTATTTCTACAATGATAAAGGTGAGGCTGAAAAATCTCCTTACAAAGCAATTGGAGCTGCTTATGCTGTAAATGCCGGTGGTGTGTTTACACTGTATATGCCAGATGCAAATGGTGTGATGCAGACTATCAAATTGCCTACTGCCGCATCCCTTATTTCTGGTATCAATATTTTGGATGGAAATACAAAACCGACAACTCAAGATCAGGCACTAAGCATTAAATATTGGGTACATTCAAACGCTTCTGCTGATTGGGCTGGTCCTAGAGGCAAGATTGCTGCGAAAAGTATTTTGTATTCTGCTAAAGCAGGTGATGCTGATATCTGTTTCAATTTGGATCCATCCAATGTGGATGCGACTGAAATGAGTTTTGCCCTAATAAATTCTCAAGATGGAGTCGCTCCTCTTGAACTGGTTTCACCGGCAGATTATAAGGAATTGATAACAAGACGTTCTGCAACTTATAATAACGGTATTTTTACTACAGGAATAGGAGAAGGTTCTAAAATTTTCACATATAGCAATGACGAAAGTGATTTTACTAGCCAGTTGCTAAAAACATCTGGAAATGTTATTTTTGCTTTGACTCCAAATGTTGATGGAGCAAACGTAAGATCTCCCTACCAAATTAAAGTAAACACAACAAAGAATCCTTCTGCAACACTAACCCATATCATCATTACTGGTGTGGATAATAATGCCAATTCTTATGATTGGTCTTCAAGTCTGTCTACATCAGGTGGATTAGCAACTATCAAAGTAGGTGTGGAAGCTCCTGTAACTGCAAAAGAGCCGTACAATTTGTATGACTTGTATATGACGGTAACTGATGCGGCAAAAGATAAATTCGGTTTGCTTATTGACAATGAAAAGAGAACAATTATTGCAACAAAGAGCCCTGATGACTTGACTGACGCAACATTTGATTTGACTGTGAAAGTTATGGACAATGCTGGACAGCAATATTCAAAGGTAGTTACAGTAACAGTAAATAGAACGATGGGTGAATCTGCATACGACAAACAAGAAAAGCCTTTGACTAAGTTGACCGATACATTTGCAGTTCCAGCTGAACCATTATTTACTTCTTTAGCAGGTAAAGCTAATGACTGGAAAGAATCTGTAGATTTGAGCAAAACTAAATTTGAGTTACTGCAAAAGAATTCTGCTGGTGATTTGGTTGCTGCAACAGAAGGTAATTCAAGTTTCTATGGTATTCTGGATGTAGCCAATACTGTTGCTCCTAATGGTCAAGCTAATGGTCATGTTGCTTTCTTGACTTCAGATAATAAGATTGCAACTCCTGCTACCTTGGCTAATATTCGCTTCAGCTTCAATATTCCAACAGTTGCAGTAAACGCTCCTGTTAAGATTGGTAAAGAATATTATATTAGACTGACATTCAAGAGCAAGGAAACAAGCAGTGTGGTTCTAAATACTATTACAGTTCCGTTTGAATTGAGCAAACCTGAATTGAATTCTATTTTGGTTAAGGAAAGTGGTGTATTTGTTGATGGTAATAATTTGGCTCATGCTTATATGAATGCAGTGGATGCTAAATGGGCTACAGGCGGAATTTCATCAACTTCTCGTTACTACATTGATAGAGCGTTTACCAATATGTATGAAAACTTGAAGAAAGTTGGTGACTATAGCTTCGATATCGTAACTAATGATGATCCTTCTAAACCAAGCAGCTATTACGCTGTAACTAATACAGTTGTAAAAACTGCTATAGTTCAACCAGACTATGCAGTAAGAAGCTATGTTGAGTTGAAGAATGTGGATGATAACGGAGATGGTATCAAGGATGGCTATAAGAGAGATTTGAATGTCAAGTTCACAGGTCATTATTTAGCCGTACAGGATGATTCTTATAAATATGGCGAAACTTATCAATTCCGCGTAATGTCTCCGATTCTTGAAGGTGAAGCTATGGCTGCTAACAATGTAGTTGAAGTTTCTGCTACTGGTAAAACTAAGATTTACAGAGAGGATATTTGGGCTAAAACTTACAACAACGATGTGAAGTATGATATCTTCAAGAATACAAATAAGTGGTCTAGAGATGATATTAGAAATGTGAAATTTGCCACAGGAAATGTAAATGTATTCCAAATGGTTATTGATACTCCGACTGATCAGGTAATTACTGGTGGTAAGGTAACAACTGATTCTTACATAGAAGTAGAAGGTGTTTCTGAAAACACAGCTAAGTTGAAAGTTGCTATTACAGATATCTGGGGTTACACGTTGAATAGCTCTGTTGATATCAAGACAACTTTGAATACCTTAATTCCGCAACACTATTATAAATTAAACTTTTTAAGTACCTGAGCAACAAAAAGTTGCTCAGGATTTTGCCA